>JAGXHB010000176.1 GCA_024636425.1 Roseobacter sp. | reverse complement strand
TGGCCCGCCGACAAGGGCGGACCGATGTTCTATGGCGATATGGTCGGCGCGCAGGCCGTGCTGGATGTGATGGAACGTCTGGGCGAACATGACCCCGAATTCGCGCCTGCCGATCTGCTGCGCAATCTTGCAAGCAGCGGCCGCAAGTTTACCGAGATTGACACCGGAGGGCTGAAAACATGAGCTACGAATATATCACCACCGAAAAGCAGGGGCATATCCTGATCGTCACCATGAACCGGCCCGAGGTTTACAACGCCGTCAACGCCGACATGCATCAGGAAATGAGCGATTGCTGGGATGCCTTCGCCGCCGATCAGGATCTGTGGGTTGCGGTGCTGACAGGCGCGGGTGAGAAAGCGTTTTCCGCTGGCAACGACCTGAAAGCCACCGCATCGGGCGGATCGAAAAAGACGCTGGCCCCCACGGGTTTTGCGGGTCTGTCGTCGCGTTTCGATCTGGAAAAGCCGATCATCGCTGCGGTCAACGGTTTCGCCATGGGCGGCGGGTTTGAAACAGCGCTTTCCTGCGACATCATCCTTGCATCCGAGAACGCAAAATTCGCCCTGCCCGAAGTCAAGGTTGGCTTCTTTGCCTCTGCCTCGGGTGTGCAGCGACTGTCGCGCTATATCGGGCGGCTGGCTGCACAGGAACTCATGCTGACAGGCCGCACAATTGATGCCGCCGAAGCACTGGAACTGGGCTGCTGCAACGAAGTCCTGCCCGCCGACAAGCTGATGCCACGCGCGATGGAGCTGGCCGAACATATGTGTTCGGTATCGCCCTCGTCGGTCAAGGCGACCAAGCGGATCCT
Organism: Roseobacter sp.; assembly: GCA_024636425.1. Classification (GTDB taxonomy): domain Bacteria; phylum Pseudomonadota; class Alphaproteobacteria; order Rhodobacterales; family Rhodobacteraceae; genus Sulfitobacter. The sequence continues at coordinate 7,388 of JAGXHB010000176.1, read as the reverse complement.
CAACAGCATGAACGTGGCCGAAGGGCTGCCCGAAAGCCTGGACTACAGCCGCGTCGTGCAGGCCGATCTGGCCCAGACCGAAGACTTCAAGGAAGGCGTTCAGGCCTTTGTCGAAAAACGCAAACCCAACTGGGTCAACAAATAATCCGAATTTAACTGCCAGGAGGCAACGCATGTCACATAATGAAGCAATGGCCGGAATGAACAATCTGGAGATGTCAGAGGACAAGAAGCCGCTCTTGGCCGCCGTCATCAAGCACATCCGCGAGAACGTCGATCCGATCACCGATGAATACTATGCCATGGGAGAAGGCCGCGCCGACCGCTGGTCGCACGCCCCCGGCCAGCTTGAGCTGCTGGAAACCGCCAAGAAGAAAGCGCGCGAAAGCGGGCTGTGGAACTTCTTTCTGCCCAACGCAGAGACCGGCGAGGGTTTGTCAAACCTCGACTATGCCTATATCGCGGCCGAACTGGGTAAAAGCCCGCTCGCGTCGGAAACGCTCAACTGCTCCGCCCCCGACACCGGCAACATGGAAGTGCTGGAACGGATCGGCACGGCCGAGCAAAAGGAAAAATGGCTCAAGCCGCTGCTTGCCGGTGAAATCCGCTCTGCCTTTGCGATGACCGAACCCGATATGGCATCGTCGGACGCCAAGAACATCTCGACCTCGGCTGTTCTTGAAAACGGCGAATGGGTCATCAACGGCGAGAAGTACTATATCTCCGGCGCCGGGGATCCGCGCTGCAAGATCATGATCACCATGGTCAAGACATCACCCGATGCCGAACCCTTCCGCCAGCAGTCGCAGATCCTTGTGCCCATCGACACGCCCGGCGTCGAAATCGTAGGCCCGATGCATGTCTTCGGCCACGATGACGCGCCACATGGTCATATGCACATCAAGTTCACCAATGTGCGCGTGCCTGAATCTAACATGCTTTGGGGCGAAGGCCGCGGCTTTGAAATCTCTCAGGTTCGTCTTGGACCTGGCCGTATCCACCACTGCATGCGCTCCATCGGGGCGGCGGAAAAGGCGCTGGATCTGATGATCGAACGCGGTCTCTCGCGCGAAGCCTTCGGCAAGAAGATCATTGATCTGGGCAAGAACATGGAAACCATTTCCCGCGCCAAGATCGAGATCGAGGCGATGCGCCTGATGGTTCTGAAAGCGGCCAAGGCGATGGACGTTCTGGGCAACAAGGAAGCGCGGATCTGGGTCAGCATGATCAAGGCGATGGTGCCGGAAAAAGTCTGCAACATCATTGACCAAGCGATGCAGGTTCATGGTGCGACAGGCATTTCGCAGTGGTCGCCCCTGTCCAACATGTACACATCGCAGCGGACATTGCGCTATGCGGACGGCCCCGACGAGGTACACCACCACGTTATCGCCCGCGCCGAGGTCAAGGATTACAAGGAATCCAACCTGCGCACCTCCCGCGCCCGCGAGGAAATCGCGACTGGCCGCGCGCGGGGTGGCGTATGAGTTTGTTCGACCTTACCGGCAAAGTCGCCCTGCTGACGGGCGCGTCCAAAGGCATGGGGCTGGCGATGGCCAAGGCCCTTGCCGAACACGGGGCCACGGTCGTCATCTCGGCACGCAAGCAGGATCAGCTTGATACTGCGGCGGCCGAGATCAACGCGCTTGGCAAGGGCAAGGCCCATGCCGTCGCGTGCAACGTGGGCTACAAGGAGCAGCTGCAAACGCTTGTCGATGAGACCCACGAACGCGCGGGCAAGATCGACATCGTCATCGGCAATGCGGGCGTGAACCCCTATTATGGGCCAACCTCCGAAATTCCCGACGATGCCTATCAGAAAACCATGAACGCCAACGTGCAGTCGAACCTGTGGCTGGCGCAGATGGTGGCCCCCGACATGATCGAAAAAGGGGCGGGGTCGATGGCGTTCACCTCTTCAATCGGTGCCTTCAAGCCATCGGTCATGCTGGGCACCTATGGCATGTCCAAGCTGGCGCTGATCGGGCTGGTGCGGAACCTTGCGGCTGAGTTTGGCCCCAAGGGCATCCGCTTCAACGCGATTTGCCCCGGTCTTGTGCGCACCGAATTCGCGCGCGAGCTGTGGGACAATCCGGAGGTCGAAAAGCGCATCAAGGACGAGATTCCCTTGCGCCGCCTTGGCGAGCCGGAGGATTTTGCGGGGCTTGCGGTTTTCCTTGCCTCCGATGCAAGCCGCTACATGACCGGTCAGGCGCTGACCGTGTGTGGCGGATCAAACATGTGGACCTGAGGGGCAGCTATGGAACTCAAGGATAAAATCTGTGTCGTGACCGGTGCCGCCAGCGGCATCGGCAAGGCGCTTGCGATCAAATTCGCTGCCGAAGGGGCCAAGGCCGTCGTTTGCGTCGATCTGAACAAGGAAGGCGCGCAGGCAGTGGCAGACGAAGTCGGCGGCGTGGCGTTTGGCGTGAACGTGGCAGTCGAGCAAGAGATCAAGGACATGATCGAGGCGGTCGAGGCTGATGTCGGCCCGATTGATCTGTTCTGCTCCAACGCGGGTATTCTGGTCGCGGGCGGCATGGATGTGCCCAACGATGACTGGCAGCGCATCTGGGACATCAACGTGATGGCCCATGTCTGGGCCGCGCGTCATCTGGTCCCGCGCATGATCGAACGCGGGGGCGGCTATCTTCTGAACACCGCGTCGGCGGCGGGTCTGCTCAATCAGGTCGGCTGCGCGCCTTACGGCGTGACAAAGCACGCCGCGGTCGCCCTTGCCGAATGGCTGGCGCTGACGCATGGCGATGACGGGATCAAGGTGTCGGTGCTGTGTCCACAAGCCGTGCGCAGCGAAATGACGCGCGGGCACGAGGATTCAGTCGCCTCCATCGACGGGCTGCTGGAACCCGAACCCGTGGCAGATGCCTGTGTCGACACGATCCGCAACGAGACGTTTCTTGTGCTGCCGCACCCGCAGGTGCTGGACTACATGCGCAAGAAGACCGACAACTATGACCGCTGGATCGGGGGGATGCGCAAGCTGAACCGCGCCTACGGACATGTCCGCAACCCAAAGAAAGAAGCATAATGATCGGATATACCACCGTTGGCGTGGCTGACATGGACCGCTCCAAGAAATTCTATTGTGATCTGTTCGAAAGCAAGGGGGCCAAGGTGCTGGTGGACGCTGGCCGCATCGCCATGATCGGCACCGGCGGCGGCACCCCGATGATTGCGGTCTGCGAGCCCTACAACAAGGAAGCCCCCACCCCCGGCAACGGCGTGATGGTGGCGTTCACCGCCGATACCAAGGCGGAAGTGGACGAGATCTACGCCCGCGCCATCGAACTTGGTGCGACCGACGACGGTGCACCCGGCCAGCGCGTGCCTGACCGCTTCTACGGCGCGTATGTGCGTGATTTCGACGGCAACAAGCTTTGTTTCTTCAAATTCGCCTGAGCTGAGACCTTGCCGCCCGTGTCATGCGGGCGGCAGATTATAGACCCGTCGCGCGGTGCTGGAAAACAGCTTGTCCTTATCGGTCTCAGGCAAATCCGCCGACATCTTCTTGAACGCGTTCCAGACCACCGGATAGCTGACGGCGGTACGGTCCACCGGAAAATTGCTTTCAAACATGCACCGGTCGGGGCCGAAAACCTCAAGCATATGCGCATACCACTTGCCTTGCACCTCGACGATTTCGTCGGAGGAGGGCGGCAGATCGCGGTGCATGTAGCCATAGCCATTGTCGGGCATACACAGCCCGCCAAGCTTGGCCATCACATTGGGACAGTCGGCAAGCTCTGCCATGTGGTATTTCCACGCTGCGAAAATCTCGTCGCGCTTGCCCTCGAAACGGCCCACACCAAGGGGTGTGCCGAAGTGGTCGAGGATCAAAGTCGTGTTGGGACAGGCGCGGGCCAGATCCAGAAACTCCTGATGCTGGTGGTGGTAATGCCAACTGTCGAGCGTCAGACCCCGTTCGCCCAAGATTGCCGTACCGCGGCGGAAATCGGGATCGCCATATTGGTTCGGCACACCGCGCCCCGGAATGGCAAGGCTGGCGGGCTCAGGATCGCGCGCGCCGGAGTTGCGGATGCCCCGGAACAGCCCCTGCCCCGCGTCCTCGTGCGCATCAAGCGCCTCGTGCAACAGCGCCGGGTCAAGCACCAGTTCGGTCTGTCCGATGATGCCCGCGATTTTCGCCTCACCGTCGCGTGCGGTCGCCGCCATCTGGGCCAGGGCGCGGGTTTCCGCAACCGATTGCAAATGCGGCGCGGCGTCCAGATCCCAGTAAGACCGGCATTCGATATACATCGTCTGCACCACGTTATGCCCTGAACCGGTGTCGCGCCACAACCCGTCCATCTCGTAGATCGCAGGGTTTTCGTCGGTGCCGTGCCGCCACAGATGGTGGTGCGGGTCGACGATTTCACGGTCCGGGTCGAGGATGGGTTCATCCACCAGCGCCAGCCAGTCGTCACGCAGTTCGATGCCGGGCCGCCACCCCGGATAGCGGCCGCCGGTCTCTGACATCAGGTCTCTTTCTTTTTGTAGGGGCGCATCAGCCCTTCTTGCGCGGTGCTTGCCGCAAGCTGGCCATTCTGGTTGTAAATCAAGCCACGGTTGAACCCGCGTGCGCCCCCCGTGAATGGGGCATCAAGTTCGTACAGATGCCATTCCGAGAAATCGATCGGCGCGTGAAACCACATGGCGTGGTCAAGGCTGGCGGTCATCACCTTGCCTTGAAACCATGTCAGCCCGTGGGGCCGCAGTGACGAGCCGAGCAGGTTCATGTCGGAGGCATAGGCCAGCAGGCATTGCTGCATCATCGGCGACTGACCCTTCGCGGCCTCCATCCGGAACCAGAGGTAGTTCTTGTCGGATGTCTTTTCCGGCTCGAACAGGTCACGCGGGTCGACCTCGCGGATTTCGATGGGGCGTTCGCGCAGGAAGTCGTCACGATACTTTTCAGGGATCTTCTGGATATACGGTTCGCGCAGGTCGGGACGGTCCAGCCAGTGTTCCGGGCCTTTGACGTCCGGCATCTGGTGTTGATAGTCCCACCCGTCTTCGACCACATGAAAGGACGCCGACAGGTTGAAGATCTGCTTGCCGTGCTGGATCGCAACGACGCGGCGGGTGGTGAAACTGCCACCGTCGCGTGCGCGGTCAACCTGATAGATCACCGGAATGGCAGGGTCGCCGGGGCGGATGAAATAGGCATGGAGCGAATGGCAGGTGCGGTCAGGCACGGTGCGATAAGCCGCCATCAAGGCTTGCGCGATGACATGCCCGCCAAAGATGCGCGTCGTGGTTTCGCCACCGGTCCCGATGCCACGGAACAGATCGACCTCAAGCTGTTCGATGTCGAGCAGTTCTAGAAGTTCGCGGGCGACGTCTGTCATGGATTAGTCCTTTTGAAGTGCCCGTTTGTCAGCATAGGCGATAAAGAAATCAAAGCTGTCCGGATTGGCCATTGAATCGCGATTCACGACCTTTTCGGGATCCTGGCCAAGCAACAGCTTTTTCACCGGAACCTCAAGCTTTTTGCCTGAAAGCGTGCGCGGGATCTCGGGGATCTCGACAATCTCGTTCGGGATGAACCGCGCCGATACATTCTTGCGGATCGCGTTGTTGATCTTGTCCTTGAGGGCATCATCGAACGCGACACCCTTGGCCGGCACCACGAACAGCGGCATGAAGCTTTCGCGGCCCAGAAACTCCAGATCGACGACAAGGCTGTCGAGGACATCTTCAAGCCCTTCGACGGCCTGATAGATCTCGGCGCTGCCAAGGCGCAGGCCCTTGCGGTTGATCGTGGCATCCGACCGGCCATAGATCACGGATCCGCCGTGTTCATTGATCTCGATCCAGTCGCCGTGACGCCATACGCCGGGATAGGTGTCAAAGTAGCTGTCATGCAGGCGGCTGCCGTCATCGTCACCCCAGAAATACAACGGCATCGACGGCAGCGGCTGGGTGCAGACCAGTTCGCCCACGGCACCGATCAGCTCCTTGCCGTCCTCGTCATAGGCGCGCACCGCATTGCCAAGGGCGCGGCATTGCATTTCACCCGCGCGCACGGGCAATCCGGGATGGCCCAGCACGAACGCGCCTGCCAGATCGGTCCCGCCTGAAATGGGTGCAAGCCAGACGTCTTGCTTGACGTGTTTGTAGATCCAGTCATAGGCGTCGGAGCTGAGCGGTGATCCGGTGGAGCCGAGCGATTTCAGCGCGGCAAGATCGACGTCCTCGCGCGGTTTGACACCAGCCTTCATGCAGCCGCTGAAGAACGCGGCACCGGCGCCAAAGAAGTCGAGCTTTTCATCCGCCACGAAGCGCCAGATGACGCCCATGTCGGGATGGTTCGGCGCACCGTCGAACATGGCGACCGTGGCCCCCTGCCCCAAGGCAGTGAACTGAGAATTCCACATGATCCAGCCAGACGAGGTAAGCCAGCAATAGCGGTCGCCGCGCTTGAAATCATGGTGCAGCGACTGTTTGGCGGATTCAAAGATGATGCCGCCATGTCCGTGCACGATGGGTTTGGGGTTGCCCGTGGTGCCAGAGGAATAGACGATCCAAAGCGGATGATCGAAGGGCACTTGCGTCGCCTGATACTCCGCGTCGGCGTGCAGCAGGTCGTCCCACGCCACATGCCCTTCGGGCAGATCCCCGACGAACGGCACGGTGACGCATTGGACCAGGCTGGGCAATTCGGCCTCGATGCCCGCCAGCACCTCGCGCCGGTCGATGGTCTTGCCGGCGTGAACATAGCCGTCTTGTGCGATCAGTACCTTGGGTTCGATCTGCTTGAAACGGTCAAGGATGGCGACGTGGCCCATGTCGGGCGCACAAAGCGACCAGATCGCGCCGATGCTTGCCGTCGCAAGAAAGGCGATCATCGCGGTTTCCGTATTGGGCAGCACGGCAACGACACGATCCCCTTTGACCACGCCCATATCACGCAAATTCTTGGCGACGCTGGCCACCTGCGCGCGCAGATCAGACCAGGACAGCACCTTGTGACCAAAGGTTTCCGACTGCACGATCAATGCGTCACTGTCGGGCTGCGCGTCGACATGTTTCATGATCTGGTCTGTGAAATTCAGCATAGCGCCGGGGCACCATTCGGCACCTGGCATGTCCTGACTGGCCAGAATCGTCGAATAGGTCTGGCTGGCCTGAACGTCAAAGAATTCCCAGATCGCGGACCAGAACCCCTCAAGGTCATCAACGCTCCACTTCCACATGGCGTTGTAGTCGCCAAAGGACAGGTTGCGTCTGGCTTTCAGGTGACGTTCGAACGCCGCCATGGTCGATGCGTCATAACGTTCCTGCGTCGGGGTCCAGAGAATTTCGGTCATGTGAGTGCTCCGTGAATTAGCGCCTTGAGTTGCGGGCGGGCGGGGTACGAACTGGAG
>JAGXHB010000175.1 GCA_024636425.1 Roseobacter sp. | reverse complement strand
CCGATCTGCGGCACGCTCACGTGGCTTTCGTCGGCGAAGACAATGGCATTGTCCGGGATGAATTCGAACAGCGTCGGCGGTGGCTCCCCCGGCGCGCGGCCGGTGAGGTAGCGGGAATAGTTCTCGATCCCGTTGCAGACGCCTGTGGCCTCCAACATCTCGAGGTCGAAAGTGCAGCGTTGCTCAAGCCGTTGAGCTTCCAGTAGTTTCCCTTCGTTGACCAACTGGTCAAGGCGGATCCGAAGCTCTTTCTTGATGCCGATGACGGCTTGTTGCATCGTCGGTTTCGGGGTGACGTAGTGGCTGTTGGCATAGACGCGGATCTGGTCGAACGTGCCGGTCTTTTCACCCGTCAGCGGGTCGAATTCCGTGATGCTTTCCAGTTCCTCGCCAAAGAACGACAGACGCCAGGCGCGGTCCTCCAGGTGGGCGGGGAAGATCTCAAGGCTGTCACCGCGCACGCGGAAGGTGCCGCGCTGAAAGGCGGCGTCGTTGCGTTTGTAGGCTTGCGCGATCAGATCGGCGATGACCTGCCGTTGGTCATAGCTGCTGCCGACTTTCAGATCCTGCGTCATCGCGCCATAGGTTTCGACCGACCCGATACCATAGATGCACGACACGGACGCGATGATGATCACATCGTCGCGTTCGAGCAGTGCGCGGGTGGCCGAGTGGCGCATCCGGTCGATCTGCTCGTTGATCTGGCTTTCCTTCTCGATGAAGGTGTCGGACCGGGCCACATAGGCTTCGGGCTGATAATAATCATAGTAGCTGACAAAGTATTCGACGGCGTTGTCGGGAAAGAACCCTTTAAATTCGCCATAAAGCTGCGCAGCAAGGGTCTTGTTTGGGGCAAGAATGATCGCGGGGCGCTGAGTCTGCTCAATCACCTTGGCCATGGTGAACGTCTTGCCGGTGCCTGTGGCCCCCAGCAATACCTGATCGCGTTCGCCCGACCGCACACCTTCGGACAGTTCCTTGATCGCGGTGGGCTGATCGCCCGCCGGTTCGAACTCTGTCGCGATCCTGAATTTCTTGCCGCCCTCAAGCTTGGGACGTTCACGCACATCGGGTGCGGGGTTAGCAAGGAACGCATCCTTGCGTTCGGGCAAGCTGTCTGAGTGCGCGTAAGCCATTCGATCTTCCTTAGGGGGTCCGTCCTAAGGTGTCATGTTTTGCGTCAGGTTCAAGGGGCAGAGCCTTGCGCCGCCCCCGGTTTTTCATTTCATCAGGCGCTTGCGGTTGGCGCGCACCTTGCGGCTGACCGGCTTCATCGCTTCGGTGAGAATCTCGTCGGGGCGTTTGCCGGACATCACCGCTTGGGTCGCCGCGGCGTAAGCTTTGGCCATGGCAGGTGCCTTTTCGCTGACCATGCGCTCGTTTTCACCACGCCTTTGTGGCAAAGCGCCGGCCATACCCATCATGCGCAGGGCCATGACAGCCTGCGTGTCCAGAATAAGCGACGCCAGTTGTACGTTTAGGGACATCATTGCAAAGGGATTCATTGATTTGCTCCAGTAGCATCGACCCACTCTATGCTGCGCCGCAGCATTTGTAACGCGAATTCGTGACAAACTCCCGTGATGCCTTGATCCTTTAAGCCAAATGCCGGATAAGCATTCCGACAAACCGGAGAATTTTCATGCGCGCTCGTATCTTCCAACCGTCCCGGACCGCCATGTCATCAGGCACCGCCAAGACCCGCATCTGGCTGCTGGAATTCGACCAGGAAACCGCCCGCGAGGTTGATCCGCTGATGGGATGGACATCGTCGAAAGATACTCAAACCCAAGTCAGATTGCAGTTCGATACCAAAGAAGAAGCGGTCGAGTACGCCCGCGATCACGGGATCGATGCCATCGTGCAAGACCCCAACAAACGCCGCGCAAATATCCGCGCCGGTGGATACGGCGAAAATTTCGCGACATCCCGGCGTGGAGCATGGACGCATTAGGCCTGTTGTATTCCAGCGGCAATGATCCGCATTAGAAAGGCCCGCATTGATCACAGTGATCAGCGCGGGCCTTTTGCGTTTTCAGTGCCGGTGCAACGCTAGTCCGGCACAGAACTTTCTAGGACTTGGGTGCGGCCAGTACGGCGCAAGCGATCCGTGATCCGGCGTCACCTGCGGGCTGGCTGGTGTAGTCGTCGGCGTCAGAGTGTACGACAAATGCTGACCCGTCGTCATCCTTCAGCAGGTCCGGCGTCAGGTCGTTGTTGAAATAGGTGACGTTCAGAACGCCATCCTCACCGACCATGGCATTGGGCAGATCCCCAGGGTGCGGACCATCTTCGACCATGACGCCATGGTCCTTGTCGTCAGCCAAGTGACCGCCAGCACTTTGGAAGTCGGCTGCCGAACAGTCGCCCGTTTCATGAATATGCACGCCATGCTCGCCCTCAGGCACGCCTTGCAGGTCAATTTTGACGACCATGACGCCCGAAGCTTCCGGGGTCACGCTTACTGTGCCGGTGATCCCGTCATTCGATAGGACTTCGGCGGTCATGGCATTGTCACTGTCGGTATCAGCGAAGGCGGGTGCCGTCAGGGGAAGCATCGCAGCGGCAGCAATCAAGGGTAGGTATTTCATGATGATCTCTCCAATCGTTACAATTTCTGAGACCAAAACCCGTAGCCTCAACCAAGAGTTCCACCTTGCCCCCCCTGCAAGGCAGACTAGACTGCCCACAGGAATGGGAGGAGCACCTTGTGAACAGCCAGCTTCGGCAGATACCACAAATCGAAACGCTGCTTCGGTTGCCCGACGTTCTGTCCCTGACCGACGCGTTCAGTCACAGCGAGGTGGCCGCAGCGCTGCGCGACGAACTGGGCGATCTTCGGGCGGCTGTTCTGGCGGGAAAACGCGGCGAACTTCCTGACTTCAACGGTGCTGCCTTCCGTGCTGCGGTTGAGGACAGGCTGACCCGGATCCGTCAGCCGAACCTGCGCGCGGTCATCAACGCGACGGGTATCATCATTCACACCAACCTTGGCCGCGCCCGTCTGGCACCCGAAGCGTTGCAGGCGATGCAGGACGTGGGTGCACATCCGTCCAACCTCGAGTTCAATCTGGAAACAGGCAAGCGCGGCTCGCGCTATGCTCATGCCGAGGCGTTGATTTGTGAACTGACAGGGGCCGAGGCCGCTTTGGTCGTCAACAACTGCGCTGCCGCAGTCGTGCTTGGGCTGATGGGAACCGCGACGGGGCGCAAGGTGGTGGTTTCACGCGGGGAACTGGTCGAGATCGGGGGATCGTTCCGCTTGCCCGACGTCATCGCCCAAAGCGGTGCTACCCTGAAAGAGGTCGGTGCCACCAACAAGACCCGGACCCGCGACTATGCGGATGCGATAGATGACGACACCGCCGTTCTGCTGAAAAGCCACACCAGCAACTTCAAGATCATCGGGTTCACGTCCTCTCCCAAGCGCGAGGATCTTGCCGAACTGGCCAAAGCCCACGATCTTATCCTGATGGAGGATCTGGGCAGTGGCGTGTTGATCAACCTTGCCCCGTACGGCCTGACCGATGAACCGGTCGTGCGAGACATTCTTGCCGCTGGCGTGGATCTGGTGATGTTTTCGGGGGATAAACTGCTCGGCGGGCCACAGGCCGGGATCATCGCAGGGCGGGCGGACATCATCGCGGGGCTGCGGTCGCATCCGCTGTTGCGCGCACTTCGCATCGACAAGCTGTCGCTTGCCGCACTCGAGGCGACCTTGCGCCTTTACCGGGCACCGTTTGACCCGCTGAAGCGTGTGCCAGTGCTACGGATGCTGTCAGAACCGGTGATCGAGGTTGAAGCGCGCGCCGGGTTGCTGGTGGCGATGCTGGGCGACATGGGGGTGACGGGGGCTGAGGTCGTGCCGGCTTCTGCTTTTGTCGGCGGCGGGTCGTTGCCACAACAGGATCTTGCCAGTTTTGCCGTGTCCCTGCATCTGGAGGGGCTTTCTGCCGATGCTTTGGCGGAGGCGCTGCGTAAGGGAGCAATGCCCATCATCGGGCGGATCCATCAGGGACGTGTGCAGCTCGACATGCGCACCGTGTCGGATGACGAACTGCGCAGCATCGCGGCGGCGATCGGGGACATCGCGTCTCGATGACCAATGCTTGTGTGATCGTGATCGGGCATGTGGATCACGGCAAAACCGCGTTGGTGCGTGCGCTTACCGGCACCGATACGGACCGTCTGGCCGAAGAAAAGAAACGAGGGCTGTCGATCGCTTTGGGGTTTGCGCATTGCGACCTGCCGGGCGGCACCGTCGATCTGATTGATGCTCCGGGGCACGAGGATTTCACGCGCGCCATGGTCGCAGGGGCCACGGGCGCGCAGGCGGCACTGCTGGTCGTTGCCGCCGATGAAGGCGTCGCCCCGCAGACCGTCGAACATTTGCGCATTGCCACCCTGCTTGCGCTGCCCGTTTGCCTTGTGGCCGTGACCAAGACGGATCTGCTTGCGCCCGATGCCGTCACACCCCGGTTGGCTGAAATCGCGGACAGGCTAGGAGCTTTGGGGGTGAGGGGTGTCGAAGTTGTCCCGTGTTCTGCCGTTTCGCCCGACGGATGCGAGGGTCTGCGGCAGACGCTTGGTGCGCTTTTGCCGGACTTGCCCCCTGCGCTGGCCCCTGATTTTGCCTGTCTTCCGGTTGATCGCGTTTTTACTGTCGAAGGGCGCGGCACGGTCGTGACAGGGACGTTGCTTGGCGGCGGGATGCGGGTGGGGGAGACCGTCTCCCTCCTGCCGGGGGCCACCGAGACGGTGATCCGTGGTATCCAGACGCGCGGTCAATCTTGCGAAGCGGTGACACAGGGTGCGCGTACGGCGTTGAACCTGCGGGGCATTTCAGTGACGGACGTGGCACGGGGAGATGTGATCTGCGCCCCAGGCCGCGCTGCCCCGTCGCGCTGTTTTGATGTGTATCTGACGCTGCTGGACGCTGCCGCACGCGGGGTCAGGCACATGCAGGACATCCGCGTGTCTTTCGGCACCGCGCAAGACGTGGCGACCTTGCGGCTGATAGGGGGCGGGCAAGTTGCACCGGGCGAAAGCTGCTTTGCGCAGCTGCGGTTCCGAAAGCCTGTCGCGGGCTTTGCCGGTCAGCGGATTGTGCTGCGGGGCCTGTCGCCTGCTGTCACCCTGGGGGGCGCGCTGCTGCTTGATCCGCAGGCGCGGGCGATAAGGTCGACTGATCGCGACCATCTTGCGCTGATGCAGGCTGCGTTGGAGCAGAACCTTGCCAGCATCGCCCAGACCTTGTGTGTCGAGGGCAACGGCATCGCCCTGCTGGCAGACCTTGCGCGCCTTGGCAGAGCGACCAAGCCGCCGCTTCCGGCAGGTTTTGTTCCGGTGGGGTCAGACCGTTTTGCCCCCGCGCAGCTGATTGCGGATATGCGGACCCGGACACTGGAACGGTTGGGAGATTTCCACGGCGCGAACCCGCTGAAACAGGTCGCTCCGGCAGCGCTGGTCGAGGATCGCAGCAAAAGCCCCGACCTGTTGCGCGCAGTACTGGCGCAGTTGAGCGCTGATGATATCATCCGTATCGACACCGACGGTATCAGCCTTGCAGATCACGACCCTTGGTCGGCGCTGACCGATACGCAGCAGGCGCGTTTGGCCGCCATTGAAACGCACATAAACGACGGCGGCATGTCCCCGCCTGACATCGCTGAGGTGTTGACCACTGCCGAAGACGCCGATCTTTGCGCGCTTTTGATCTCGACGGGCCGGCTTGTCGCCCTTGTGAATGTGGGGCTGAACCAGCGGTTTGTATTTCATCAACACGCGCTTGAGGGGGCGAAAGATGCGTTGCGACAGGCCTTTCCGAAACCTGCGCACTTTACCACCGGGCAGGCGCGTGCGGCCCTTGTGACCAGCCGCAAGTTCATTGTGCCGGTGCTTGAATATTTTGACGCGCAGGGCCTGACCGTGCGCAAGGGCGATTGGCGGCAAATGGTGTCTGATGTGGGTTTCACCCGCTGACGCACGCCGCTAGGGTGCGCGCAGCTGTCTGGAGGTGACTGGAGTCTGGTGGCTTCCCTGGTCTTCAAAACCATGGACGCGCCCTTGGGGCGTGTGGTGGGTTCGATTCCCATCCACCTCCGCCAGCGAACTGCTGGACATTCCCCCGCCATCCCAAGCAAGATGCAAATGCATATGACGAAACGGGAGGGGCGACATGGGCAACGCAAGCAGGACATTCAATCTGGACGACCTGACCGGCACGGTGCAGCGGTTTGACGGCGACGGCCCCGCGTTGGTCTGCTTCGTCAAGGAAGACTGCGAAACCTGCAACATCGCAGGCCCTGTTCTGGAAGCGCTGCATCAGGCGTATGGCGACAAGGTGCGCATTCTGCTGCCCGGCCAGTCCGGTGACAAGAACGAAGCCTTTGCGCAGCGCCACGAATTGACCATGCCGATGCTGGACGACGCAGGGTGCAAGGCGTCGTTCGAATGGGACATCGAAATCGTGCCCTCGGTTTTCTGGTTTGATGAAACAGGCAAGGTCGCCACCAGTTTCGAGGGGTTCGTGCGCGAGGACTGGCAGGCGCTGTCCGACCAGATCGCCGCTGCCACGGACCAGCCCCCTGCACAGATCGACTGGGACAGCCTGCCTGCATGGCGGCCCGGTTGCGGGTCCAAGCATTTCGATCCCGAGATCTATGACAAGCTCCGCGCCGAGGCCGATGGCAGCGCCCTGCGCGCCCGCAAGGTGGAAATCGCGAGCGGCGATGACGTGGCCGAGTTCATGTTCGATCAGGGGTTCTCGGACGGCTTGCCGCTGGTGCCGCCCACGCCTGAGCGTGTGACACGGATGCTGGCGGGCACCCACCGCGACCCGCAGGAGGTGATCGCGACTGTGCCGCCGAACATGGGCGAGGCGACGGTCGAGAAGATCGCGATCAACGCGGTCATGGCGGGGTGCAAACCGGAATATCTGCCGGTCGTCATCGCTGCTGTGCAGGCGGTATGTACGGACGAGTTCAACATTCACGGCGTGACGGCGACCACGATGGGTGCTGCGACCGTCATGATCGTCAACGGTCCGATCTGCGACCAGATCGGCATGAACAGCGGGCTTGGGGCGTTGGGTGCGGGCAACCGCGCCAATGCCACCATCGGACGCGCCTTGCGGCTGGTGATCCGCAACGTAGGCGGGGCCACGACGGGCGGGGTGGAGCGGTCCACGATGGGTAACCCGATGAAATACACCATGTGCTTTGCCGAGAACGAAGAACGCTCGCCGTGGGAGCCGCTGCATGTGGAGCGCGGCTTTGCGCGCGAGGACTCGGTCGTGACCGTCTTTGCGATGACCGGCGGGCCGGTGCATCTGGTCGATCAGACATCGCGCAAGCCCGACCAGATTGCAGGGTCGCTGGGGCAAGGGCTGGAAGGGGTGTTCCTGCCCAAGATGCACAATCTGCCGATTGATGCGCTGCTGGTGGTCTGCCCCGAACATATCAACACGCTGACGGTGGACGGCGCCTATTCCAAGGACCGCCTGCGCGACCGCATTCAGGAGGTCACATCCCGCCCGCTGTCGCAGATGGTGCAGGATGATCAGTCGGGCGCGGGCATTCCGGTTGCGGATGCGGAAAAGATGGGGCCCGAGAAACTGGCGCAGCTTGCCCCGAAATTCGCCAGCAAGGATTTCATCCATATCGTTGTGGCCGGGGGCGAGGCGGGCAAGTTCTCGTCCGCGTTCCACGGCTGGGCGACGGGAGAGGTCGGCTCAATTTCCGTTTCCCGCAAGATCGAACTGGGTTAGCATCACAACGAGAGGAGGACATGGATGACGATAATTCTTGACCCGACGGACGAACGCGTTCCGGTCGTGCGTCAGATCAGCGAGCGCTCAGGCGCGGTTCAGGGGATCGTGGGGCTGCTGAATATCAGCAAGCCGCGCGGCAATATCCTGCTGGACGAACTGGACCGTCTGCTGACTGAAAACGCACCGGATGTCGAAATCCGTCGCTACACCAAGCCGACCTTT
>JAGXHB010000174.1 GCA_024636425.1 Roseobacter sp. | reverse complement strand
GTTTGACCCAAGCTCGAGCACGGTCTTCTTCAAGGCCTTGGCGGCAACCGACCCGATATGACGTCCGGCACCGTCACTGCCAGTCATTGTTACGGCACGGACTTTTGGATGTTCAATCAGCTTGTCGCTTGTATCATGGTCTATCAAGATGACCTGAAACAGGTCTTCCGGAAGCCCCGCTTCGATGCAAAGCTCGCGAAGGCGCAGGCCGGAACCGGTGCAGATGCTGGCATGTTTCAAGACGCATCCATTGCCGGTCATCAGATTTGCCGCAAGAACCCGCACGGGCTGATACAGCGGGAAATTCCACGGCTGGATCGAATAGATCACACCGATGGGCTGATAGCTGACCACGCCGCGCTTGTCGCCGCTGTGCGTGCGTTCTTCATCCGCGAGTACCTTGGGGCCGTTCTTTGCCGTATATTCAAGGATCGAGGCACAGATTTCCACTTCGGTCTGGCCGTCTTTCAAAAGCTTGCCGGTTTCCTTGGTCATCAACTGGGACAGCTCATCGGCGTTCTCGCGCAGCTTTTCTGCGATCTTCATCAGATAGGGTGCGCGATCCTCATGGGACAGTTTGCGCCACTCCTGAAACGCTGCATCGCAGGCTTCGACCTTCTTGAACGCCTCTTGTTCGGTCATCAGGTCGTATGTTTCCAAGGTCTCTTCGGTTGCGGGGTTTATGGTTTTGATCTGGGACATGGGTTCTCCTTCTGAGTTGGAGACCCAACGAGCGCCTGATCGAAAGGTTCCTGTTGGTCCCGTGACGTCAGGCGCCATAGCTAGAGGGGCTGAGCCATTCGCCCGACGCGCGAGATCATCCAGCCAGATAGGTTTTCAGCGTGGCACGCGCCCCGTCTGTCCAGATCCGGTCAAGCCAACTGGTGAACGCCTCCCGAAACCTTTCATCCCCGTTCAAACCGCCATAGATCGCCGGTTGGTCCAGCCAGGCTGCGGGATGCGTCTGCGCGGCAGTGGCCGCGTCGAGAAGGGCAGGCCACTGCGGGTCGTTGGGCGCGATGGTGCTGCCGTCTTCGCGAAGGCCAGTGCACATGCGTGCCCACAATGCTTCGGTCAGCGACAGGCCTTCAATATCGGCCCCGGCCTTGAGCGCATCACGCAATGTGGGCAGCACAAAGCCGGGATGCCGCGACGATCCGTCAAAGGCGACGCGCCGGGTGGTGTCGTGAATTCTGGCGTTCGAAAACCGTTGTTCGATCAGGGTCAGATATTGATCAGGCGGCATGCCTTCGACCGCATCGACATGGGGCAAGATACCTGTGGTTTGCACCTTGCGGAAGAAAGCGGAGATGTCCGGATCGATCATGCAATCGGCGATCGTTGCGCAGCCCAGGATTTCGCCTGCATTGGCAAGCACCTGATGCCCGGCGTTCAGGATGCGTATTTTCATGCTTTCAAAGGGGTGAACATCGGTCGTCAGCGTTGCGCCGACATCTTCCCACATTGGGCGACCAGCGCAAAAGCTGTCTTCGATCACCCATTGGCGAAAGTTCTCGTGGGTGACGGGCACGGCGTCGTCAATACCCAGGCTTTGGGCAATGTCACGCTCTGCCTGTCCGGTTGCAGGCACGATGCAGTCCACCATGGCATTGGGAAAGGTGACATTCCGGTTGATCCACTCGGCAAGGTCGGGATCACCGAGCTTGGCAAGGCCAACGACCGTCTGCCGCAAGATCGCGCCGTTGCCCTGAAGGTTGTCACAGCACATCGCTGTAAAGGGACCGTGCCCTGCGTCCCTCCGCGCCCTGAGCGCTGCGATCATCGCGCCGAATGCCGTTCGAGGCTGATCCGGATGCGCGCCGTCATACGCAATCTCGGGGTGGGCGGTGTCCAGATCACCCGACGCGTTCCGGTAATATCCGCCTTCGGTCACGGTCAGGGATACGATGCGGATCGCGGGGTCCGACATACGGAGAATCAAGGCAGCATTGTCGGCTTCGATCGGCAGAAAGTCGATCATCGGCCCGATCACCTCGGCTGAAACACCTGCGGGATCGAGTTCGATCAGCGTGGTCAGGTAATCTTGCGCCTGCAGATGGTCGCGCATCACTGCGTCACTTGGACGTACGCCTGCGCCGATGATCGCCCAATCCTGCGCAAGACCCTTCTGCATCAGTCGATGCAGATACCACGCCTGATGCGCGCGGTGAAAATTGCCAAGGCCGATATGCACGATACCGGGGGTCAGTCCCGCGCGGTCGTAGGCGGGTCTGCCGATGTTATCGGGCAGTTGAGACAGGGTGCCGGTGCTGAGTTTCATGCCTGAGTTTCCTTACGCTGCATCTTTCATCAGCTCATCCAGTTTCCGCCGTCGACGTTGTAGGTTTGTGCGACGATATAGTCGGCCTCCGAACTGGCGAGAAAGATCGCCATACCCGTCAGGTCGTCTGCCGTGCCCATCCGGCCAAAGGGGACGGCGGCGCTCACTTCGCGCTTTTTCTGGCCCGGTTGCTTGCCCTCGAACTTTGCGAAAAATGCATCGACGCCGTCCCAATGTTCGCCGTCGACGACACCGGGTGCGATGGCGTTGACGTTGATGCCATGCTGGATCAGGTTCAGGCCCGCCGATTGGGTCAGGCTGATCACGGCGGCTTTGGACGCGCAGTAAACCGCGACCAGGGCTTCGCCGCGCCGACCCGCCTGTGAGGCCATGTTGATGATCTTGCCGCGCACACCATGGTCGATCATGTGCCCCGCGACGGCTTGCAGCGTGAAAAGCGTTCCCTTCACATTGACGTCAAAGACGCGGTGATAGTCTTCTTGAGTGATGTCCACGACGGGTGCAGCGGTAAAAAGTGCTGCATTATTGATCAGAATGTCGATCGGCCCGAAACCGTAGCTTTGCGCGATGTCGATGGCATCGACGATGCTGCGTGGGTCGGTGACATCAAGTTTCACCGCCAGTGCGTTGTCCTTGTCCAGTTGCAGTGCGGTGTCCGCCGCCCTTTTCTCGTCGATGTCTGCGATGATGACACGTGCGCCCTCGCGCAGATAGGCGGCGGCAAATGCCCTGCCGATACCACGCGCAGCACCCGTGATCAGTGCCGTCTTTCCGTCAAGCCGGTTCATGCGATCCGCAACCCTTGTGCATCAAAGCGGTGAAATTCAGCGGTGCGCGGCTTGAGATGAATGGTGTCGCCGTGGCGCAGGTTTACATCGCCAATCGCCCGGACCGTCAGCGTGTCGGCCAGCCCGGTGTTGTGAATATGAAAAAAGGTGTCCGATCCCAGATGCTCCGACACGCCGACGGTGCCTTGCCACTGGCCATCGGATTCGACAACGTCGATATGTTCGGGCCGGATGCCGATGGTATGGGCATCGTGACTTGCAGCCTCAGCGCCGCTGATAAGGTTCATCTTGGGTGAGCCGATAAAGCCCGCCACAAAGATGTTGCGCGGCGCGCGGTAAAGCTCGAGAGGGGAGCCGACCTGTTCTATCACGCCCGCCTGCAGCACCACGATCTTGTCGGCCATCGTCATCGCTTCCACCTGATCGTGCGTGACGTAGACCATCGTGGTGTCCAGCTTCTTGTGAAGCTCCGAAATCTCCATCCGCATACCGACGCGCAACGCGGCATCAAGGTTCGACAGGGGTTCGTCGAACAGAAAGGCCGAGGGTTCGCGCACGATCGCCCGGCCAATCGCAACCCGCTGGCGCTGGCCGCCCGACAACTGGCCCGGTCGCCGGTCAAGGTAGTCGGTAAGGTTGAGCACCTGTGCTGCACCCTCCACCCGCTTCTTGATCGCGGCCTGATCCATCTTGGCCATTTTCAGCGGAAAGGCGATGTTCTTGCGCACGGACATGTGCGGATAAAGTGCGTAGGACTGAAACACCATCGCAAGCCCGCGCTTGGCCGGCACCAAGTTTGTCGCATCCTTCCCGTCGATTTCGATATGCCCCGATGTGATGTCCTCGAGCCCCGCAATCAGCCGCAAAAGCGTTGACTTTCCGCAGCCTGACGGGCCGACAAAGACGGTAAATTCACCATCTTCAATCGTCAGATCCAGCGGCGGAATGACCTGCACGTCGCCGAAGCTTTTGGTTACCTGCTTGAGTTCTATTTTCCCCATGAGGTGACTTCCTTATTTCACCGCGCCGAACGTCAGGCCGCGGACAAGTTGTTTCTGGCTGAACCAGCCAAGGATCAGGATCGGTGCGATCGCCATGGTCGAAGCGGCGCTGAGTTTTGCGTAGAAAAGCCCTTCGGGGCTCGAATAGCTCGCGATGAAGGCGGTCAGTGGCGCGGCCTTGGCAGCGGTCAGGTTGAGCGTCCAGAACGCCTCGTTCCAGGCAAGGATGAAGTTCAGCAGCACGGTCGATGCGATGCCGGGGATGGCCATGGGTGTCAGCACATACAGGATTTCTTCCTTGAGCGTGGCCCCGTCCATCCGCGCTGCCTCGAGTATCTCGCCGGGGATTTCCTTGAAATAGGTGTAAAGCATCCAGACGATGATCGGCAGGTTGATCAGCATCAGCACGATGACAAGCCCGGTGCGCGTGTCCAGAAGCCCAAGTTCGATAAAGATCAGGTAGATCGGGTACAGCACGCCGACTGCCGGCAGCATCTTGGTCGACAGCATCCACAGCAGGATGTCCTTGGTGCGAGTGCTGGGAACGAAGGCCATCGACCACGCGGCAGGCACGGCGATCATCACGCCCAGCAGGGTTGACCCGCCTGCGATGATGACGGAATTCCACAGGAACCGCATGTAGTTGGACCGTTCTTGCACCACGCTGTAATTCTCCAGCGTCCAGTCAAAGAACAGGAACACCGGCGGATCGCTGATGGCCTGCGCTTCGGTCTTGAAGCTGGTGAGGATCGTCCAGAGGATCGGAAAGAAGATCACCAGACCGATCGCCCACGCGATCATGGTGAACAAGGCCTTGCGGCGAGGCGTGACTGCGCGTGCCATATCCGTGCTCCCTTAGGTGTCGAGGTTCTTGCCGACGATGCGCATCAGGAAGATGGCAACGATGTTGGCAAGGATGATGGCATAGACACCGCCCGCAGATCCCAAGCCGACATTCTGGCTTTCCAGCACGCGCTGAAAAATCAGATAGGTCAGTGTCCGCGAGCCGAATGCGCCGCCGGTGGTCACGAAAATTTCCGCGAAGACGGAAAGCAGAAAGATGGTCTGGATCAGGATGACGATGGTGATTGCGCGGCCAAGATGCGGCAGGACGATATGTCCGAACCGCGACAGGATCGGCGCGCCATCCATTTCGGCGGCCTCAAGCTGTTCGCTGTCCAGCGATTGGATTGCGGTCAGCAGGATCAGCGTCGCGAACGGCAGCCACTGCCAGGAGACGATGAGGATGATCGACGGCAGGGATGCCTCGCTGAGCCATGACACCGGCTCGGCCCCGAAAAACTGCCAAAGATGCGCGAAAAGGCCGTTGTTCGGGTCCATGAACATGTTCTTCCAGACCAGCGCCGACACGGTCGGCATCACGAAGAACGGCGCGATTACCAGAATACGGACGATGCCCTGACCCCACATCGGCTGATCCAGAAGCAAGGCCAGCAGGACGCCCAGACTGACCGTGATGATCAACACGCCCAACACGATGATCAGTGTCGTCTGGACGGCGGGCCAGAAGGAACTGGACGAAACAAACCGGACGTAGTTGTCAAAGCCGACCCAGTCGAGCCCGTTTTGCCAACGGTCCCCCCGCAGCGGCAGGTATTTCTTGAATGAGAAGAACACAGTCAGCACCAAAGGCACCAGCATCCAGCCCATCAGCAGGATCACCGCGGGTGCCATCATCAGACGGGCGGCAGACCGGGACGCTTTCGTGGCCATGGATAAAACTCCTCCGGTAACGGCGGCGGGCCGTCTGGTGGTGACAAAGAGAGGGGGGTACGGGAAGGCAACGCAGGCCGCCTTCCCGCTGGGAGGAAGGTCAGTAGCCTGCGGCTTCCATCGCTTCGGTGGTGATGTCCTGCGCCTTGGCAAGAGCTTCTTCGACAGTCTGCTGACCCGCATAAGCCGCCGAGAATTCCTGGCTTACTTCGGACGCAATGCCCGCAAATTCGGGTATCGCGGCAAACTGGACGCCGACATAAGGCACCGGATCAACGGTCGGGTTCTGGGGATCCGCCGTCAGGATGCTGTCGAGCGTTTTTTGCGCGAACGGCACCTTTTGGTACTCAGGGTTCTCATAGAGCGACGTCCGCGCACCCGGAGGGACGTTTGCCCAGCCTTCGTTCTCTGCGACCAGCTCGATATAGTCTTTCGAGGTCGCCCATTCGATGAACTTCATCGCCGCGTCTTTTTGCTGGGTGCCTGCGGGAATCGCCAGCGCCCAGGCCCAAAGCCAGTTGGCCCGCTTGCCCAGACCCGCATCGGGTGCCAGCGCAAAACCGACGCTGTCGGCCACGGTGCTGTCTGCCGGGTTGGTCACGAAGGACGCGGCGACAGTGGCGTCGATCCACATGCCGCATTTACCTTGCTGGAACAGGCTCAGGTTTTCGTTGAAGCCGTTGGTCGAATAGCCCGCCGGCCCGGATGCGTCCATCAAGTCCTTGAAGAACGTCAGGGTGTTGGCCCAAGCCTCGGTATCGAACTGCGCGTTCCAGTCTTCATCGAACCAGCGTGCGCCGAACGAATTGGACATCGCCGTAATCAGCGCGCCGCCTTCGCCCCAACCCGCTTTGCCACGAAGGCAGATGCCGTTGATATCGTTGTCACGGTCGGTCATGGCGGCTGCCGCGTCGCGGATGAAATCCCACGTAGGCTCATCCGGCATTTCCATACCGGCTTCTTCCATCAAATCTGTGCGGTACATGATCATCGAGGACTCGCCGTAGAACGGTGCCGCGAAAAGCGTCCCGTCAAAGCTCAACCCACCCGACATGGCCGGCAGAAGATCATCAACGTCATAAGAGTCGGACAAGCCATCAAGTGGAACCAGCCAACCGTTCTTGCCCCAGATCGGAGTTTCGTACATGCCGATGGTCATGATGTCGAACTGCCCACCGTTTGTGGTGATGTCCGTCGTCACACGCTGGCGCAGAACGTTTTCCTCCAGTGTGACCCATTCGACGGCGATGCCGGATGCTTCGGTAAATTCGTCTGTGTATCCCTGCATGCGGATCATGTCGCCGTTGTTCACGGTGGCAATGGTGATCGTAGGTGAATGACTGTCCGCCGATGCGCTGAATGCTGTCGCCAGCGTCAGCGCCGTTGCGGCACAAGCTGTGCTCTTGAAAGACATCCGGTTTCCTCCCTGGATAGATGTAATAGCGGCAACACTAGAGATCGGCGCAACGCGACGTCAACTAAAAATTTACGCGCGTAAAATAATCCAGAGGTCAGGCAGAGTCCCGCAGGATCAATTTTCCTTCGATTCTTGTGCTTTTCCAATCCTCCACCTTGCCGTCAATCGCAGCAAACAGCGCTTCGGCGGCGTGGCCGGAGACAGCATCATAGTCATGCGAAATGGTGGTCAGGGGCGGACAGGTGTAGCGCGAATGGGGATGGTTGTCCTGACCGGCCACCCGAACCGCGCAGCCTTTCTTGCGTCCGACGGACATGCCCCTTTCATAGCAAGCGGTCAGCAGACCGATGGCCAGCCGGTCGTTGCTGCACAGAATCGTGTTTGTCGAAAACCGATCGTTGGCCAACGCGTCATGCCCCCCCAGTCTCCCGATCTCTTCAAAGCTCCAGCCTTCGCCGTCAACGGATACGACCTGCGGCGTGTGCCCGAATGCCTCCATCGCGGCGAGATAGGCTTGCCGACGACGGTGCGCATTCGGGTTGGCGGGCGTCTTCATCTCGAAAAAACAGGGCGGCTCCCCGGTACGACACAAGTAGTCGG
>JAGXHB010000173.1 GCA_024636425.1 Roseobacter sp. | reverse complement strand
CAATGGGGCGCGGATCGGCAATTTCATCCGCGGCGGCACCGGCGAAATGATCGGCGGTCACGTTGCGGATCGTGTTGCCGGAGGTCTGGATCGCGTGCATGTCCACCTCGGCCAGCGCATCGAGCATGTCGGGCACATCGCAGAGCTCGGGCCAGTTGTACTGGATATTCTGGCGCGTGGTGAAGTGACCATAGCCCTTGTCCCACCGCTCTGCGATGTCTGCCAGCTTGTGCATCTGGCGGCTGGACAGCGTCCCATAGGGGATCGCCACGCGCAGCATATAGGCGTGCAGTTGCAGATAAAGGCCGTTCATCAGGCGCAGTGGCTTGAATTCATCCTCGGTCAACGATCCGTCGATACGGCGTTCGACCTGCGCACGGAATTGCGCGTTACGCTCCGCAATGAAGCCGGAGTCAAATTCGGTATAGCTGTACATTACACTGTCTCCTGCTTGCCGTGAGGATAGTTCGACGGGCCTTTGGCGCGGAATGCCTCGCGGAAATGGGTGGGCTTGGGGGCGTCGCTGCTGGCGTCCACATCGGCAAGATAGGCCCCAACAACGCTGTCGATTTGCTGGCTGGCGTCAATCAGGCGCAGATCGGCATCCGCCTCGTCGGTCAGCACTTCGGCCTGTGCCAGATCGCGGGTCCAGCCAGTGGCGGTCTGATAGATCACGTCGCCTTTCAGAAGAGCATTGGCGGTCACGACTTTGGGGGTGAAGGGCTTGGGCATTATGCCATCTCCTCTTTCAGAATTTCAGGCGCGAGCCTTGCGGCGGCGCGGGGGGCGAGCCCGTAGAAGGTGAGGGCAGGGCCGGTCAGATTGGCGTCGGCCAGATCCGTCGGCAGGCGGTCGAGCGTGGTCTCCAGAATGCGCTGATCGGGGCGCGATGCGTTTTCGACAAGCGTGACAGGCGTGGCGCGGTCAGCGCCATGCATGATCAGACGGCCCTGGATAAATCGCGCGGATTTCTTGCCCATATAGATCGCGGCGACCTCGCCGGGACGGGCAAGGGCGGCCCAGTCATGATCGGCGAACCCTTTCATGTCATGGCCCGTCAGAAAGCGCACAGAGGCGTTGCGTGTGCGTTTGGTGAGGCTTTGCCCGATTGCGGCAACGGCAGCCGAGGCCGAGGTGATGCCGGGCACGATGTGCCAGCCGATCCCGTGAGCATCAACCGCGTCGATCTCTTCGTCGAGACGCCCGAAAATGGTCGCATCGCCGGATTTGAGCCGCACCACCTGCGCGCCGCCCTGCGCATGTTCGACCAGCAGATCATTGATGGTGTCTTGCGACGTGGAGGGGCCAAAGCCCTCCTTGCCCACATCGATCATCAGCGCTTCGCGGCGGGCCAGTTCAAGGATCTCGGAGCTTATCAGACGGTCGTAGATCACGACATCAGCCTCGTCCAGGGCGCGCCGTGCTTTCAACGTCAGCAATTCCGGATCGCCGGGGCCACCGCCGACAAAGGCGATGTGGCCGGGGCGCGCGGCGCGGCTCAGGTGATCGTCGAGCAGCGTATGCAACGCGCCTTCGACGGCAGTTTCACCCTCCGCGACGGCATGGGGGCCGGCGTTGAAATAATAGTCACGCCAGAAATCGCGGCGGGGGCGACCAAACGGCAGGGCGTCCGCGACCTTGCGAAATCCCTTGCCGATGCGCGCCAGTGTTCCCAGCGTTGCGGGCAGGCGTTCTTCAAGATCGGCCTTGATCGCGCGGGCCAGCACGGGGGCCGCCCCTTCGGTGCCGATGGCGATGGTCACGGGGTCACGGTCAACGATGGCGGGGGTGATGAACGCGCTGTCCTGCAAATTATCGACGATGTTGACCAGCGCCCCTTCGGCACGCGCAATTGCGGCGGTGCGGGCGTCTTCGGTCTCGTCCTCATCAGCGGCATAGAACAGCTTGGCGCAGAGCACATCGCCAAGGCGCAGGGGCCGCCTGTGCAAGGTCAGCCGACCTTCTTCGGCCCAGGCGGTAATTTCGGGCGCAGGCTCGGGCGCGTAAACGCTGATCTTCGCTTGCGATTTCATCAGGAGACGCAGTTTGGCCAGTGCTGCATCGCCGCCACCGGACAGCACGATGCGCTGGCCTTTGGTGGAGAGAAAGATAGGGAAGTGATCCATGTTGACTGTCCTTGCGCTTTGCTTGACTGCAATATAGGAAATTATTCCATGAAGTCGCCAGATGGCCCGGCAGATAAGGACGATCGTTCTGTTCTGTCGTCTGGTTGGAACAACAGACCATAAAGCTGAGGAAACACAGAATGGATGTTCGGATCGACGAGGTAGACCGGAAAATTCTGGCGCAACTACAGCGCGATGCCAGCCAGTCGCTGGATGATATTGCGCGCGAAGTGGGGTCGTCGAAGACGCCTGTGTGGAACCGGATTCGGAAAATGCGCGAGGCAGGCGTGATCGGTCAGCACACCGTCGTGTTGAATTCCGAGGCGCTTGGGTTTGAGGCGTGTTTTTTCGTGCTGATCCGCACCTCGGAACACGAGGCGGAGTGGCAGGCGGCGTTCCTCAAGGCGCTGCAAGACCGTCCCGAGGTGCAGGAGGCACACCGGCTGGCGGGCGACATCGACTATATCCTCAAGGTGCGGGTCAGGAATGCGCGGGCCTATGACGCGTTCTATCAGGCGCTGATTTCCGAGGTTCGGGTCCATAACGTCACGGCGCTTTTGTCGATGGAAGAGATCAAGTCCACCACGATGCTGCCGCTTTAAGAACAGACCATAAGTCGTTCCAGTTTATGGAAATGATAGCTGTCGGCATAGCGCGGTGTCTCCGCCAGTCGCAGGTCGGGGGCATGGGCAAACAGCGCGCGCAGGGCGATCTGCATCTCCAGCCGTGCAAGCGGTGCGCCGACACAGAAATGCAGCCCGCCGCCAAACGCCGCATGGGGTTTCCCGCTGCGGTCGGGATCGAACCGGTCGGGGTCGTCGTAGAGTGCGGGATCGCGCCCTGCTGCGCCCAGGATCAGCGCGATCTTGTCCCCTTTGCGCAGGACACCATTGCCAAGGTCGATGTCCTCGTAGGCAAAGCGTTCGAAGACATGCAGCGGGGGATCGTAGCGCAGGATTTCCTCGACCGTCGCGGCGATACGAGGGGCCTCCAGAGCATCCGGCGACGTCTCATGGCGCAACAGGCACGCGACGCCGTTGCCAAGCGCGTGCACCGTCGCCTCGTGACCGGCGTTCAGCAGCAGGATGCAGGTGCCGATCAGGGCATCGGTGCTGAGCTTTTCGCCGTCCTGTTCCGCGGCAATCAACTGGGTGATCAGATCGTCGCGCGGATCGCTGCGCCGCTGATCGACATAGCCGCGCAGAAACGCGCTGAATTCGGCGGCAGCAGCGTTGGCGGCTTTTTCGACAGCCACGGTGCGGCCCGCCTGATAGACCGCGACCATCGCATTGGACCAACGCAGCAGGTCGGGCCACATGTCTTCGGGCACGCCCAGCAGACGCGCGATGATCCGCACGGGGATCTGAGTACAATAGGTGGGGATCAGATCAACCGGACCGTCCGGCAGGCCGTCCAGCAGGTCCGCCGCGATCGCCTCGATCTCCGGGGCAAGCCCGGCGATCCGGCGCGAGGTAAAGGCGCGCAGAACCAGCCCGCGCAGTCGGGTATGGGCGGGCGGCTCAAGCTCCAGCATCGACTGCGCTTCGACGGCGTAGAAATCGGTCATATGGGGCGGGACCGGCTGGCGCTGGTCGGCGGGTATTTCACGCCCCAGACGGCGGTCGCGCAGCAATGCCTGAACCGTCGCGGCATCAAAGGCGGCAAGCATGCCGTAATCCTCCCAATAGAGCACCGGGCCGTCCTCGTCAGCGCGCGCACGCGCATAGGCGGCATAGGGGTTCTGGACAAAGTCGGGATCATGCGGGGAAAGGATCAGTGTTTTCATGCGCCCCGTCTTAATTGCCCCTCTGGTCATTGCAAGCGTTGCCGTGCAATTTAGAGTGCATGAGCACCGGATTTCGCCGTCGCGCCGCCACCTTGCTGATTTTTCTGCTGACCGTGCTGGCGCTGGCCGCAGGGGTCTGGCGCTATGCCTACCTGCAGGGGCTGGATCAGCTTAGCGCACGCGGGCAGGCGGATCTGTCGCTGGCCAGTGACCGTCTGGTGGGACAGTTGCAACGCTACCGCGATCTGGCGGTTTTTCTGGCCGATCACCCCCGTGTCGCGGAGGTGCTGGCGGATAAACCTGCTGCGGCAGCGCGGGATTTCCTGCAGGATGTGGCCGATAAATCAGGGGCGCTGGATGTGCGCGTGGTCGACCGGAACGGCCTTGTGCGTGCGGGCTCGCAAGACAGGGCGGCCGGCAATCTGGGGTATCTGCCCTTTGTCGGGCGCGCATTGCGTGGCGCGCTTGGCTGGGGGCATGGGCCGCGATTGCCCTTGACCGACCGGGCCTATTTCCATGCGGCTCCGGTTTTTGGCGCGGAGGGGCGGGTCGCAGGGGCCGTCATCGTCTCGACCGATTTGAACGGCATCGACTATGACTGGCGCGGCAGCAATCCTGCGGCGTTCTTTACCGATGGGGCCGGACTTGTACAGATCGCGAACCGGTCGGAACTGCTGTTCTGGCAGCGCCCCAGCGGTGCCCCCGGACTGATCCCGCCCGAAGGGACGCAAGGCAGCTTTGCGGCAGACCTGGTTGGCGGGCACGAAATCTGGCGGATGGGGTGGGGCCCTTATATTCCGGATGCGGCGCTTCACCTGACCAAATCCTTGCCGGTGATCGGGCTGACGGGCGAGGTACTGCTGGATACGGCACCGGCCCGGCGGCTGGCATTCTCGCAGGCCGCCGCGGTGGCCGCACTTTGTCTCGCCTTTGGGGCGTTGCTGTTTCTGGCGACCGAACGCCGCCGTGCGCTCTTCGAGGCGAACATGAAACTGGAACGCCAGGTCGCCAAGCGGACCGCCGCGCTGAACGCCAGCAACGCCGACCTGCGCCGCGAGGCGGCAGAGCGCGAGGAAGCACAGGCTGCATTGCGGCGCGCGCAGGCCGATCTGGTACAGGCCGGCAAGCTCAGCGCGCTTGGGCAAATGTCGGCGGGGATCAGCCATGAGCTGAACCAGCCGCTGATGGCGATCCGGTCCTTTGCAGACAACGCGGTGCAATTCGCAGCCCGAGGCAAGCCCGAACGCGTGACCGACAACCTGACCCGCATTTCTGCGATGGCCGAACGGATGGCGCGGATCATCCAGAACCTGCGCGCCTTTGCCCGACAGGAAAGCATGCCGCAAACCCGCGTGGATGTGGCACGTGTGCTGGCCAGCGCGGTCGAACTGACCGATGGCTACCTGCGCGAGGCGGGCGTGACGCTGGCCTATACCGCGCCCGAAGATCCGATCTGGGTGCGCGGCGGCGAAGTGCGTCTGGGGCAGGTGTTTGTCAATCTGATCACCAATGCGGCCGATGCCATGACGGGCGGTGCTGTCCGTGTCCTGCGGATCGAGATCGACAGGGGCGACAGCGTCTCGGTGCGGTTTATCGATACGGGGCCGGGGATCGAGATGCCGGACAAGGTGTTCGACCCGTTCTACACCACCAAGACGGTCGGCGGTGCCAGCGGCATGGGGCTGGGGCTGTCCATCAGCTATGGCATCGTGCAAAGCTTTGGCGGCCAGATCAGAGGATCGAACCTTGACGGTGGCGGGGCGATGTTCTCTGT
>JAGXHB010000022.1 GCA_024636425.1 Roseobacter sp. | reverse complement strand
GTCGCCTTTGCCGCCACAGGTGCAGCCGCACGGCGCACGTTAAAGGACCTCGCCTGATGCTGCAGTGGATCCGGTCGCTTCTGTTCGTGGCGTTCGCCACGGTGTTCATGCCTGTCGTGGGTCTGGGATATGCCCCTTGGGCGATGTTCTCAAAGCGGGGGGCCTATGCCGCATGCCGGGCCTATGCCGGCGGGGTGATGTGGGTCGCAGGCTGGTTGGTAGGTTTGCGTTGCGAAGTGCGCGGACAGCCCCCCGAGGGTGAGGCGCTGGTGCCCGCCAAACATCAGTCATTCCTTGATATTCTGATGATTTACCATGCCTTGCCCCACGCGAAGTTCATCATGAAGCGCGAAATTCACTGGATGCCGGTCATCGGCCAATACACCAAACGGATGCAGATGGTCGCCGTGGATCGTGGCAAACGTGGTAAGGCGATCGCCAAGATGCTGGCCGATGTCGATGCCGGCAAGATCGAGCCGGGTCAGCTTGTGATCTATTCTCAAGGCACGCGCGTCGCGCCCGGCGTGTCGATGCCCTATAAAAAGGGCACTGCGGCCCTCTATGAACAACTCGGGCAGGTCTGCGTTCCGGTCGCCACCAACGCAGGCTACTTCTGGCCGCGCCGTGGGCTTTACCGGCGGCCCGGTGTGGCAGTTGTTGAATTCCTCGACCCGATCGAGCCGGGGATGCCCCGCGATGCCTTCATGCAGACTCTGGAAGAACGCGTCGAGGCAAAGTCGGACGCTTTGCTGACAGAAGCAGGATTTCACAAGCAGAATATGTAGGGCTATCAGGCCGGAGGCACTGCCATCTGCTCCGGCAATCCGGTCTGCTTTAAGGCCGCCGCTTCTTTGGCTTTCAAATATCCGGGGGTCTGGGGGAGTGCCCCAGACCCCCGGAGCATGAACAGAGATTACATGTGGATCGGGCCATCTCCGCAGGCCAGTGCTGCTTCGCGTACGGCTTCCGAATAGGTCGGGTGT
The DNA here is from genome assembly GCA_024636425.1 of Roseobacter sp. Lineage (GTDB taxonomy): Bacteria > Pseudomonadota > Alphaproteobacteria > Rhodobacterales > Rhodobacteraceae > Sulfitobacter. The sequence continues at coordinate 7,116 of JAGXHB010000022.1, read as the reverse complement.
GCGTGGCAGGTCATCGCGAGATCTTCGGCCGACGCGCCGAATTCCATCGCAACGCAGACTTCGTGGATCAGATCACCTGCGCCGGGCCCGATAATATGCGCGCCGAGAATACGGTCCGTTTCCTTGTCGGCGAGGATTTTAACGAAACCGTCGCCCGCGAAGACGGCCTTGGCGCGCGCGTTGCCCATAAAGCTGAACTTGCCGGTTTTATAGGCGCGTCCTGCCTCCTTGAGCTGCTCTTCGGTCATGCCGACATTCGCCACTTCGGGGTGGGTGTAAATGACGCCCGGAATGACGCCATAGTTGACGTGCCCGTGCTTGCCAGCCAGCACCTCTGCCACCGCCATGCCTTCGTCTTCGGCCTTGTGTGCGAGCATGGGCCCTTCGATGACGTCGCCGATCGCGTAGACACCCTTGACCGATGTCTCCCATGAGTCGCTCACGCCGATCTGCCCGCGCTTTGTCAGCTCGATGCCGAGCGCTTCGGTGCCCAAGCCGTCATGGAAAGGTTTGCGCCCCGTCGACACCAGTACGACGTCGGCATCCAGCGTGTGCTCGCTGTCATCCTTGCGCAGCTTGTAGGTCACTTTGGCCTTGGTCTTGGAAGCTTCTGTGCCTTGAACGGCAGCCCCCATGATAAACTCCATACCCTGCTTTTTGAGGATCTTCATGAAGCTTTTCTGCACTTCGCCGTCCATGCCTGGCGTGATCGCGTCAAGATATTCGATCACGGTGACCTCGGAGCCGAGGCGGGCATAGACCGACCCGATCTCGAGCCCGATGACGCCCGCACCGATCACGATCATCTTCTTGGGCACCTTGCCCAGCGACAGCACGCCGGTCGAGGTTACGACGACCTTCTCGTCCACGTCGACGCCGGGAAGCGAGGCGGGTTCGGAACCGGTGGCGATCACGATACTCTTGGCGTCGTGGACGTCGTCCCCGACCTTGACCTTGCCGGCTTCGGGAATGGTGCCCCAGCCCTTGATCCAGTCGATCTTGTTCTTCTTGAACAGGAATTCGATGCCCTTGGTGTTGGTGTCGATCGTGCTCTGCTTGTAGCTTTGCATCTGGGTCCAGTCGACAGAGGGGCTTTTGCCCTTGAGGCCCATGTCTGCAAAGTTATGCTCTGCCTCGTGCAACATATGGGTGGCGTGCAACAGGGCCTTGGACGGGATGCAACCCACATTCAGGCAGGTGCCGCCCAGGGTTTCACGCCCTTCGACAACGGCGGTTTTCAGACCCAGTTGGGCGCAGCGGATCGCGCAGACATAGCCGCCGGGGCCGGAGCCGATGATGATGACATCGTAGCTGGACATGAGAAGTCTCCTTGAAGATCAAGCGATGGTGGAGCGCCGGAAAGTGGCGCGGCATGTGTTGGCAGCGAGGCTAGGGGGCTCTGCCCCCGTACGCAAGCGCACTCCCCCGGGATTTTGAGCCATTTGGAACTAGAAGAGCGCAGCAATCAACATGAGAACGGTTGCAACAAATCCTACGGCCCAGATGAGCGAGCGACCCGGGCGCAGGCCGAAATAATAGGCCGGGATGTAGCCGATCCGTGCGATGAGGAATATCCATGAGAGCAAAGCCGTATAGCCGGTGTTCTGGCCCGAGAGCTGAACGACCGTCACCGCGATGCCGAACAGGATCAGCGCTTCGAAGGTGTTGTCCATCGTGCGGCCAAGGCGGGCGGTTTTGTCCGACAGGCCTTTGCTGGGTTCCCGGTCGCGGGCGGACATGGTGTAGCCCGGCCCCAACTCGCGGTTCGCGGGGATCGCGTAGAGGGCGAAGGTGACGACCTGCAAAAGGGCGCTCAGGGTGAGGACGGTAAGTTCGGGTGTCATGCGGGATCCAGAAAATATGCCGAAGCTGAAGTAACGGTGCCATTGTCATCGCCGGTCAGCGCATTGGAGCGCTTCAGCCATGCCTCGGCCTTGTCACGGTCGTTCACTTCCAGAAGGAAGAAAGCATGCGTGTTTGTATCGCGATGCTTCCAAACCTGCAGCACGGTCAGCCCGGCGTCGCGCCGCGCCTCGCTATCGGCATCAAAGGCGGTTTTCCAGGCTTCAAAATCGGTGACTTCGTGATGGCAGATCATCTGCATGGCAGGTTTTCCAGACGGGTCTAAAGGGCGAGGAAATACAGGATGGCGGTCGCGGCGAAACCTACGAGCCAGACCAGCGTACGGATGGCCGGAATGCCGAAAGCATAGACCGGCAGGTAGATAACGCGCGCGATCAGGAATACCTGTGCGGCAAGCAAGGTGGCGGGGCTGGTCCGATCGAGGATGACGAGGATCAGGATGGCGGGTGCAAAAAGCGTCATCGCTACGATGGAGTTGTCGAGCGCGCGTTTCAGCCGGCCCGTCATGCCCGTTACGCTGCGCGTCTCATCGCGTGCGGACATCAGATAGCCAAGGCTGAGCTGCTGCATGCCGCCCAGAACCTGCAGGAAGATGGTTGCCATCACGAGAAGGCCGTAGGCGGCGAGGATTGTCGTCTCTGTCATGTTGCAGTGCCTTCTGTTGAGTGTGGCGGTTTGTCAGGGTGGGGCCAGGCCCCACCCTGATGAGGATCAAAGATCCATCAGCAGACGGCGGGGATCTTCCAGCGCTTCCTTCACACGGACCAAGAACGTCACCGCACCCTTGCCATCGACAATGCGGTGGTCATAGCTGAGGGCCAGATACATCATCGGCCGGATCACCACCTGGCCGTTGATCGCCATGGGGCGATCCTGGATCTTGTGCATCCCCAGGATCCCGGATTGTGGCGGGTTCAGAATGGGCGAGGACATCAGCGAGCCGTAGACGCCGCCGTTCGAGATCGTAAATGTGCCGCCTTGCATTTCAGCCATGGTCAGCTTGCCATCGCGGGCTTTCGCTCCCATTTCGGCAATTTCTTTTTCGATGGTGGCAAAGGACATGTCCTGCGCGTCCTTGATCACCGGAACCACCAGACCTGTGGGCGTGCCGGCGGCGATGCCCATGTTCACGTAGTTCTTGTAGACCACGTCGGTGCCGTCGATCTCGGCGTTGACCTCGGGCACTTCGTGCAGGGCGTGGATGCAGGCCTTGGTGAAGAAGGACATGAACCCCAGCTTTACGCCGTGTTTCTTGAGGAACAGGTCTTTGTACTCGTTCCGCAGCGCCATGATCTCGGTCATGTCGACCTCGTTATAGGTCGTCAGCATCGCGGCGGTGTTCTGACTGTCCTTCAGACGTTTGGCGATGGTCTGACGCAGGCGGGTCATCTTGACCCGTTCCTCGCGCGCGGCGTCCTGTGCCGACGACGGCGCACGGGGGGCGGCCGCCGGTTTATCGGAAGATGGCTTCTTGCCGGCTTCGACCGCTTTGGCGACGTCTTCCTTCATCACGCGACCGTCACGGCCCGTGCCTGTGACCTGATCGCGGCTGAGGCCTGCTTCGGCCATCGCTTTTTTCGCGGAAGGCGCGTCTTCTGTATCGCCCGAGCCTGATGGGGAAGGGGAGCCCTTGTCGCCGCCGTAATCAGCCGGTTGGGTGGTGGTTTCGGGCGCGCCCTTCTCGACGGAATCATTCGCGACATCACCGGCACCGCGCGCGATGACGGCAAGCTTGCCGTTTGCCTCGACGGTGCTGCCTTCCTCGGCAAGGATTTCTGTGAGTTTTCCTGCAGTTGGCGCGGGTACTTCGACGCTGACCTTGTCGGTTTCCAACTCGCACAGCATCTCATCGGCTTCGACGGTATCGCCCACCTTCTTGAACCAGGTGCTGACTGTCGCTTCGGACACCGATTCGCCAAGCGTGGGGACCATCACATCGACCGAACCGCTGCCTTCTTCGCGCAAGGTGGTCTCTTCGGCACCGGCGTCGATGGCTTTCGGAGCATCTTCCGAGCTGTCTTTGCTCCCCTTGCTTTCCTTGGTGTCTGACTTTGATTTGGTGCCGCTGTCACCTTCGGCGACGGTGGCAAGCAGGGCATCCACACCTACCGTCTCACCTTCGGCGGCAACGATGTCTTCCAAGGTGCCGGCCACGGGGCTTGGCACTTCGACGGTCACCTTGTCGGTTTCCAGTTCGCACAGCATTTCATCGACCTCGACACTGTCGCCGGGTTTCTTGAACCATGTGGCTACGGTGGCTTCGGTGACAGATTCGCCCAAGGTCGGGACGCGTACTTCGCTCGTCATGGTTATTTTCCTTCGATCGTCAGCGCATCGTCAACGAGGGCTGCTTGTTGTGCTTTGTGTTGGGACGCGAGGCCGGTAGCGGGTGATGCGGCTGTCGCACGGCCAATATACGCGGGACGGGTGTGTTTCGCGTTGATCCGGCCCAGAACCCATTCGATGTTCGGTTCGATGAACGTCCAGGCCCCTTGGTTCTTGGGTTCTTCCTGACACCACACCATCTCGGCATTCTTGAAGCGCTCAAGCTCCTTGACCGCGGATTGTGCAGGGAAAGGATAGAATTGTTCGAAGCGCAGGATATAGATGTCATCAATTCCGCGCGAGTCGCGCTCTTCCAGCAGGTCGTAATAGACCTTGCCCGAGCACATGACGACGCGCTTGATCTTGTCATCGGCGGCCAGCTTGGTGTCTGAATTGCCCCGCTCTGCGTCGTCCCACAGGACGCGGTGAAACGATGACCCTGTGGTGAAGTCGTCGGCCTTGCTGATCGCCATCTTGTGACGCAGCAGCGACTTCGGGGTCATCAGCATCAGCGGTTTGCGGTAGCTGCGGTGCAACTGGCGGCGCAGCAGGTGAAAATAGTTCGCGGGCGTGGTGCAATTTGCCACGATCCAGTTGTCGCCGCCACACATGGTCAGGAACCGTTCCAGACGTGCGGAGGAGTGTTCGGGCCCTTGCCCCTCGTAGCCATGCGGCATGAGGCACACGAGGCCGGACATCCGCAGCCATTTGCTTTCGCCCGAGCTGATGAACTGGTCGAACATGATCTGCGCGCCGTTGGCAAAATCGCCAAACTGGGCTTCCCACAAGGTCAGAGCATTGGGTTCGGCCAGCGAATAGCCGTATTCAAAACCAAGCACCGCATATTCCGACAGCATCGAATCGATCACTTCGTATTCGGCCTGTCCTTCGCGGATGTGGTTCAACGGATAGTAGCGATCCTCGTTCTCCTGATTGATCAGGGCCGAATGGCGCTGCGAGAATGTTCCGCGAGATGAATCCTGACCCGACAGACGCACCTTGTACCCTTCGGTCAGCAATGATCCGAAAGCGAGCGCCTCGGCTGTGGCCCAGTCGAAACCGTTGCCGCTTTCGAACATCTCCTTCTTGGCTTCCAGCAGACGACCGACAGTCTTGTGGATGGGGAACCCGTCCGGCGCTGTTGTCAGGGCCTTACCGACGTCTTCCATCGTTTCGGGCGCGATGGCGGTCTTGCCGCGCTGGTATTTCTTTTCCTTCGCCTTATCGAGGTGAGACCACTTGCCATCCAGCCAATCGGCCTTGTTGGGGCGGTATTCCTTGCCTGCCTCGAATTCGGTGTTCATTTTCTCCTGGAATGCGGCCTTCATGTCCTCGATCTCGCCTTCGGGGATCAGGCCGTCTTTGACCAGTCGTTCAGTATAAAGGCTGAGAGTCGTCTTCTGGGATTTGATCTTCTTGTACATCATCGGGTTGGTGAACATCGGCTCGTCGCCTTCGTTGTGACCAAAGCGACGGTAGCAAAAGATGTCGATGACGACGTCCTTGTGGAATTTCTGGCGGAATTCGGTGGCCACGCGCGCGGCATGGACGACCGCCTCGGGATCGTCGCCGTTCACGTGAAAAATGGGGGCCTCCACCACCAGCGCGTTATCCGTGGGATAGGGGCTGGAGCGGCTGAAATGCGGGGCGGTGGTGAAACCGATCTGGTTGTTCACGACGATATGCATCGTCCCGCCGGTGCGGTGACCCCGCAGACCCGACAGTGCAAAGCATTCCGCCACGACGCCCTGTCCTGCAAACGCCGCATCGCCGTGCAACAGGATCGGCATCACGGCGACGCGTTCCTTGTCGTTCAACTGGTCCTGCTTGGCGCGGACCTTGCCCAGAACGACGGGGTTCACAGCCTCAAGGTGAGACGGGTTGGCGGTCAGCGACAGGTGTACTTCGTTTCCATCAAACTCGCGGTCAGAGGACGCGCCAAGGTGATATTTCACATCGCCCGATCCGTCCACGTCTTCGGGCTTGAAGCTGCCGCCCTGAAATTCGTTGAAGATTGCGCGGTACGGCTTTTGCATCACGTTGGCGAGCACGGACAGGCGGCCCCGGTGCGGCATGCCGATCACGATATCTTTGACGCCGAGTTGGCCGCCGCGTTTGATGATCTGCTCCATCGCGGGGATCAGCGCCTCGCCACCGTCAAGGCCGAAACGCTTGGTCCCCATGTATTTGACATGCAGGAATTTCTCGAAGCCTTCGGCCTCGACCAGCTTGTTCAGGATCGCCTTGCGGCCGTTGCGGGTGAACTGGATCTCTTTGCCATAGCCTTCGATACGTTCTTTCAGCCAAGCTGCTTCCTCGGGGTTCGAGATGTGCATGTATTGCAGCGCAAAAGTGCCGCAATAGGTCCGCTTCACAATGTCCACAATCTGCTGCATCGTCGCGATCTCGAGACCCAGAACGTTGTCGATGAAAATCGGGCGGTCCATATCCTTGGGTCCGAAACCATAGGCTTCGGGGTCAAGTTCGGGCTGGTTTGCGGTTTCGCGCATGCCGAGCGGGTCCAGCTCGGCAGCCAGATGGCCGCGGATACGGTAGGCGCGGATCAGCATCAGGGCGCGAATACTGTCCAGCACGGCGCGCTGTACCTGCGCATCCGACAGCTCGATCCCCTTGGCGGCAGCTTTTTCGACAATCTTGTCGCCTGCGGCTTTCGTCTCGACCGGGGCGGGCCATTGGCCTGTCAGCGCGGATGTAAGATCATCCTGCGGCATCGGGGGCCAGTCGCTGCGGGCCCATGACGGGCCGGCAGCTTCGGCTTTTACGTCTTCTCCGTCGTCGTCCATCGCGCGGAAAAACGCCTGCCAGGCGTCGTCGACTGCGTCCGGATCGTTGGCATACCGCGCATACATCGCTTCGAGATATGTGCTGTTCTGCCCCTCAAGAAACGAGGAATCGTGGAACTGGTCG
>JAGXHB010000172.1 GCA_024636425.1 Roseobacter sp. | reverse complement strand
TTTGGTCGGATCGCAGCGAAGACCAGGCGCGCGCCTCGCTGCGTCAGGAACTATCCGTTGTCCGCAAGGCGCTGAGCAACAATGTTCAGGCAGACCGGCAGGCGGTCTGGCTGGTAGACGGCACGGTCACAGTGCTGCGTGAAAGTGGCGATTTCCTTCAGGGCTTCGATCTCGCGTCGGAAGGGTTCGAGGACTGGCTGCGTCAGGAGCGGATGCACGTTCAAACAAAGACCGCTGTGGAGCCAAGGTCAAAGGTCACGGATCGCGCGACAATGGCGGTGTTGCCCTTCGAGGAACTGGGTGCCGCTGATACCGACAGGTTCGCCGAGGGCGTGGTAGAAGAGATCACCGGCGCGCTTAGCCGCAGCCGGGATTTCGACGTGATCGCTCGCCAATCCGCCTATGCGCTGCGCGGTCAGACCGTGGCGGTGCCCGAGGCAGCGCGGCTTCTGGGCGCGGATTACCTGCTGGAGGGATCGGTGCGCCGCGCCGGTGAGCGGGTGCGCATCTCAGCTCAGCTTTTGCGCGGCGCCGACGGGCACATGCTGTGGTCGGAACGCTTTGATGACCGGCTTGATGATCTGTTCGATCTGCAGGACCGGATCGCCGAGCAGGTGGCTGGGCAGGTTTCGCCCAGCCTGCGGGCGGCAGAGATCGTGCGGGCCAGTCAGCGTGCGCCAGGGGACCGCACCGCGTATGAGCTGATGCTGACAGCCTATCCGCTGTTCTGGTCGCTGCGTCCGACGGAGAACGCTCAGGCCGGCGCGCTTCTGGACCGTGCGCTGCAGCGTGATCCGGACTACCTGCCTGCCATGGCGGTGCGCGCCTGGGTCCACGCGCATCAGAACACCTATATGTGGGCGTCCGATCCCGTTGCCGAACGGGCACGGGCGCTCGATCTCGCCACACGCGCGGCCGAACAGGTGACCGACCACGTGCCGACCCTCATCGCCATCGCAGGCACCTATTCGCAAGCGAGCCCTGAGAAGGCGCTGGCACAGACGTTCCTCGACCGCGTTCTTAGCATTGACCCCAACAATGCCTGGGCCTGGATCAGGCTGGGCTGGCTGCGGCAATATACGGGAGACGTGACGGGTTCTCTGGAGGCGTTCGACAGGGCCGAGCGGCTTAGCCCGCTGGATCCCTTCCTGCACCAGATTACCTTTGGCCGCGCCGCCGCGCATTATCGCTGGGCCGGCGATCCGACCGAAGGGTTGGCGATGATCGAGGAAGGGCTGCGCCGTCATCCCGGCGTGCTCTGGCCCTGGCGCATGGTGGCGTCTGCGAATGTCCGCTTGGGACGGATTGATGCAGCCCAGGAGGCTACGGCGCGATTGCTCGACCAGTTGCCACATGTCACGATCCGCTATCTCAGGGCCTGCCTGCCGCCCGCCGCGGTGCATTTCGAGGATGAATATTTCCGTCAACTCGCGATCGCGGGCATCCCTGACTGATCCGTGGCGAGACCGAGCAGCATCTGGAAAATGCGATGATTAGTATCGGCGTCCACCCGTCGCTCACCACCCGCAAATGCTGCGCCGTGCACGAATGACCGGTTCCGCAAAGCTGCGCTGCAGCGCTGATTGATGGAGTGAGCGGCAGCATTGGGCCGTGATCGCCTCGAGCGATCTGCTGCGGAGGTCTCCCATTGCGCCGCGGATATTGGTCCGATCCAAGCAGAGCAGCACGCACAGCTTCCGCGTATCAGCTTGGCACCCTATAACCTTTGAGAGCGCCCTCGGCGCGCCGAAGCTTTCTTTAGGCTCAGCGTAGGCGCTTTTGTCGCTAAGCCCCGGACTTGGGTAGTTGGCCACAGGACCAGGGGGTTAGCTTGCTGCAGGGCCGGTCTCAAGAAAACCTCAGCCTCGGATGGCCACCTTAAGACTGAAGACCTCGGCCGCCGATTTGCCAGAGGCGAGGGCGCTGATGCATTCGGCTTCACGGGTGAGCTTGGCTTCGGCACCGGCGATAAAGGTTCTGGTGGCCACAGGCGACAGCGCGACGAGACCGTCGTCGTCCCCGATCACCAGATCCCCCGGGGCGACAAGGCAACCGCCGATCACGACGGGCAGGTTGACGGCGCCGCGGTCTGCTCCAATCGGGCCACGTGGCGTGATCCACCGCGAAAAGACCGGGAAATCGTCCCAGCTGCCGAGTGTTCCCGCGTCACGGACGGCCCCGTCGCAGATCAGGCCCGCAACGCCCTTGTTGCGCAGGTGACCGCATAGAATGTCTCCGATCATGGCCGTATCGCGGTGGCCACCTGCGTCGATCACCAGAACCTGTCCCCGTTCTATCACGTCGAGCGCGTGCAGGACCGCGCCGAAATCGGGCGCTTCGCAGCGCACGGTGAAAGCCTGACCGAAAAGCTTGGGTTGCAGGCCTGCGGGCCGAAGCGGGCGGATGTCAGGGTCGATCTGACCGGCGCCGAGGACAAGATCAACGGCGATCGTTGTGGGAATCCTAACCCATCGGGCGATCTCGGCAGGTGTGAGGTCAGAGGGGGGTGGGGCGTGAAGCGTGACTGTCATGGTACCTCTGGTTCAGAAGGATAAGTTGGCGTGCAAGGCCAAGCCCAAGGCAGCAATCCCGGTCTGGATGTTCGCCTCCGAATGGGCAGAGAAATTGAAGCGGGCGTGATTGGCGCGCGGGGTCAGTGGAAAGAAGGTGGCCCCGGGCACAAAGGCCACACGGGCTTGCGGCAAAGCCACGTCGCGCATGAATACAGTGGCGTCAAAGCTTTCGGGAAACGTGAGCCAGGTGAAAAGACCGCCTTCGGGGTCGGTTGCGCTGATGTCTTGCGGGAAATGTTGCCGAATGGCGTCGAGCATGGTCTCTTTCTTAGCGGAGTAGGCCGTCCGCAAGGTCGCAATATGGGCCGAAAGGTCGTAACGATCCAGAAACAGACTGGCGGCCGCCATGTTGAGGGTCGAGGTCTGGGTGTCGGCGGCAACCTTCAAGAGGCCCATGCGTGCAAGCAGGTCAGGGCTTGCTATGGCCCAGCCGATCCGCAGACCGGGGACGAGTACTTTGGAAAAGCTGCCAAGGTGGATGACCCGCCCCTCTGTGTCCAAGGACTTGAGGGTGGGCAGGTTTTGACCGGAAAACCGGATATGGCGGTAGGGGGTGTCTTCCAGCACGATCAGGTCATACCGGTTTACAAGTGCGATCAACTGCTTGCGCCGCGCGAGCGAGAGGGTCACGCCGGTCGGGTTTTGGAAATCCGGAACGGTGTAGATCATCCGGGCCCGTGGGTTTGCCGAAAGGATCCCTTCGAGGCGTTCAGTCTGCATTCCGTCTGCATCAACGGGGACGACCGCGTATTGGGGCTGGCTGGGCTCAAAAGCGATCAGGGCGCCCAGAAAGGTAGGGTCCTCGGTGATGATCACGTCATCGGGATCAATCAACATCCGTGCGGCAAAGTCGAGACCCTGTTGAGAGCCTTGCAGGATAAGCACATCATCACCGGTGCAAAGGGTGCCATCCGCCGACATCAGTTGGGCGATCTGGCCGCGCAGATGCGGTAAACCGTTGGAGGGCGCATATTGCATCGCGGCTCCCCCAGGCGCCCGAATGATGTCGTGAAAGATGGCGTCCAACTGCTCCTGCGGAAACAGCGTGGCGTCTGGATAACCACCGCCGAAGGAAATGATCGACGGATCGGCCCCCAAGGCCAGCAATTCACCAATTGCCGATGGCCGCACCTTTGCCATCCGCTTGGCATATCTGAAAGTCATTGGGGCTCTGTCCTGAATTGTGTCGGGTATAGGAGACACGATTAGATGGGGCGCTGCAAGCGTGGCCCGCCCGGCAATACTGACCCGCAGGGCCATGGCTGGTTGAGCATCGGAACGTCGTCCGCAGATCTGAAAGGGCGCGACGGAAAATGCTTTGGCACGCAAGAACTGCCAGTCTGTGGAAGCCACACCGCGGGGCCCGCTCGGGCCTAACCGGCTGCTAAGTGTCCGTCCGAGAACATCTTGAATCTTTGGGATCAGTTGTGAATCGTCGACTGAGGCAAGGATTTACAGGAGCTTCTGGATGTGGACGAACGAGCACCGCGGTCGCTATGACCGCAGTGGGCTGCGCTACCCCAGCGATTTGACAGACGAGGAATGGAGGATCATTTCTCCGCTGATCCCGCCCGCCAAGCGGGGCGGCAACAAACGGACAGTCGTGGTACGCGAGATCAGAGGTGGGCTAATGTACATTCTCGGCACAGGCTGCCAATGGGCGTCGCTGCCGAAGGACTTGCAGCCGCGCAGCACGGTGAACGACTATTTCTGCCGCTGGACCCATGATGGCACACTCGATCGCATCCATCATGCGCTCTAAGGTCGGTGATCATTACCTGCAAGGTCTGCCTGCCCAGCAATTCCGATGCTTCGGCTATCGTACCGGCCTCGACCACCTTATGACCCAAATCAGCCAGCATTTCTGCGGTTGCCATTCGGATTAGAACATCGTCCTCCACCAGCAGCACGCGCAACCGCATCACCTTTTGTCGGCCACCCGATATGATGCGGTAATCCTTTCAGCGGAAGGCGACGGTCTCGGCGTCTGCGCTGACCAAACGGACGTGCGAAATCGCCACCCGATGCGTATAGCGACTCAGGTAGGCCAGCACGGCCTCGGGCCCTCCGAAGGGCGATGTGGCATAGACCACCCATTCGGATTTGCGGAAAGGGGCGAGCCAGGTGGTGAATGCATCGGCCTCAGCCAGCCCTTCGAGATTGCTGAAGAATGTGAGTTTGCCCGCGCGGTGTAGATCCATCAGAGCGCGTTCGCATATGTCGAAGCAAACCGATCCGACGGATCGAAGATGACCCCCGAATTCGGATCGATTGACGTTACCGAAAAGCGGAGCCCCTGTTCGCGCGTAAAAAGTTGCGTTGCGTTGACCTGAAGCAGACGCCAGCCATCCAAGTTCGCTTCACCGCTGCGTTGATCAGACGATGCGAGACATAGTACCGAAACCGCGTCCCTTATGATGTCTTGCTATGCGAAGGCGTTAACCTGTCGCCAGTCTCGCCAAACAATTTGCCGCAGAGCAATGACGTTTGCTTCGCAGCATTCTGTCCCCTGCCCTTCGCTGCCCGGACTTTCAGTTGCTCCTGGGCTTGGTCCCAATATTCTGGATTAATGATCGCTTCGTGGGCGCGGTCGAACTCCAGTCGAACTTGCGATAGAAAGTGCGGCGGAAAGCGCGCCTTCCAAATCGCATTTTGGCGAGCTGTTTCCGGCACTAAGGACATCCGCAACAATTACTGAATCGGTTTGTTTGGTTTGAGGCTGCGGCGGTATGACTCAGGCAGAGACGGTTCCCAGCGGTCGGTGCGGGGTATTATGCATGGTGTCATGTTTGATCGGCGCGGAATAGAACTTCGGTG
>JAGXHB010000021.1 GCA_024636425.1 Roseobacter sp. | reverse complement strand
CAGCAGCATGTCGTCCGGTGCCTCCAGCGCTGCGGATCCTGCGGCCTGCATGCGACTGTTAAGGTCGGGCAGGGTCAGGCCCCAGTGCGGAACCGGGGCTGCACCGCTGAGCAGCAGGCTGTGCCCTTCGGCAAGCACAAGATTGTGCAGATGAAAAAGCGCCGTCTCGGCGGCGGTATTGCCTGCGATCTTCGGGACATCTTCAACCGCGACCGGCCCGAGGGCCAGGGCAGGAATATCCGCCCCCTCAAGATCGGTTGCGGCGATGATCCGCGCGCCCGACATGGCGGCCCAGACATGGGTCAGATGGGTCTTGCCGGAGCCGTGCGGCCCGGTCAGCGTCAGCTTTCCACCGGTCCATGCCTGCCAGCCGTCGATCATCGCCGCAGCAACAGCATTTGACGGTGCCACAAGAAAGTCGTCGCGCCCCAGTGCGGGGCGGCTGGGAAGGTCAAGAACCAGTTGCTGGGCCATGTTACTTAACCGATATGTCCGTCGGTCTGTCCTTCGTGCCCTTGTAGAGCTCGCTTTGGCGATACTGTTCGGTTGCAAACCGCGCGATCACACCCAAGGCGGCCGCGATGGGCACGGCAGCAAGCATCCCGACAAATCCGAACAGCGATCCGAAGACCGACAGCGCAAGGATCAGCCACACTGGATGCAGACCGACAGAATCACCGACCAATTTCGGGGTCAGAAAATTACCCTCGATCATCTGGCCGAGTACAAAGATTGCCGCGACCAGCCCGATCGAAACCCAATCGCCCCAGAACTGGAAAAGCGCCAGACCGATGGCCAGCGCGCCACCCAAGACCGCGCCGAGATAGGGGATGAACGTCACCAGCCCCGCGATAAAGCCTACGACAAGGCCGAATTGCAGGCCGACCAGCATCAGCGCCACGGCGTAATATGTCCCCAGGATGAGGCAAACGGTGCCCATGCCGCGGATGAAGCCCGCCAGTGTGCGGTCGATTTCACGCGCAAGGTGACGGATCGTCGGGGCATGGTCGCGCGGCAACAGGTTATCGATATGGGCAACCATGCGGTCCCAGTCGAGCAGCAGATAGACGGCGACAACGGGCACGATCACGAACAACACCAGAATGTTGAGGAGCGAAGCGGCCGAGGCCAGCGCCGTGTTCACCAACTCTCCGCCGCGTTCCTGCACGGTGCTGGCGATGGAGGTGATCGAGTTGCGCAACGAAGAGCCTTCGATCAGCAGGGCGGGGAATTTCTCGGTGATGAAATTTATAAAGTTCCGGCCAAGTTCCGGCGCGACCTCGAACAGGTTGACCGCCTGGTTGATGAGGGTCGGCACCACCAGAAGGGCCATCAGGACGAAGAGCAGGATCGCGACCAGAGTGATCAGGGCCGTGGCCATTGTGCGGCTGAGGCCAAGCCCCTGAAGGCGGTCCGCGAGCGGATCAAGGAAATAGGCGATCGCGGCACCGATCAGGAACGGCAGCAGGATATCGCCTGTAAACCAGAGGATAATCAGGAAGATCGCACCCGCGATCCCCCAATATTTCAGCTGATCTCGGATTGGCAGGCCCATCGGTATTCCTTCGCAAGCGATTTGCACTGACATTGCGCAGGTCAGGCGGTTTTTCAAGGTCTGGCATGAAATCAGGCGCAAGTCACCGCCGATGGCGCAGATGCCTTCGGCGAGGATTTTAGACCATTTGGAAGCAGGTGCCGCGCGTTACTGCAGACGGACGCCCTGCTGGATCAATGTTTTCTGGATTGCGGTGATGGACACCTGATCAAGCTCGCAGCTGTGAGCAAGGGCGTAGGCGGCAGCGACACCCGCCCCCTGACCGGCGACAGTACAGCAGGCCATGTTGCGCGTGGCGGCATGGGCGATCTTGTCGCCCCCGATGGCGCGGCCCGCGACGATCAGGTTGCGCACGGTCTTGGGCAGCATCGCGCGGTAGGGAATATGCATGTAGCGCCCCGTGGTGGGAATGATCAGCACGCCGTAGCCGTCGATAAACTCGGGGTAGATGCCGATGCTGTCCTCAAAGCGGGCCTGCTGGCGCACATCCGTCTCGGTCATGTTGTAGACGGCGTCGATCTTGCGGGTGTCGCGGATGCCGATGCTCATCCCGAAATTGCGCAGCCGGGCGGTATCGCAGCCCGGCGTGTAGGCCTTGAGCGCGTCGATGGCGTGCATCGCCTGCGCGCGCCCTTCGATTTCAAAGCGGGTCATGCTGTCGGGGTCGGTCCCGTCACAGCCCGCCAAATGGATCAGGTTCATATAGGTCATCTCGCCGCTGTCATGCACAGCCCCCCATGTGCCCCCGATCGTGTTGAGATTGGCAGGCATGCGCCCGTCCCGGATCGCCTGCGCAAAAGGTTTCGACAGAAAGGGAGAGAACATCGCGTCTTCCTTGCCGTCGGTTTCCACGACCCACTCGCCGGTGGACCAGTTGGCGTAGGTTTGCGGATCGGCCTTGACCCCTGCCATGAACGCCTGCTTGTCGACGCCGGCGATGTGAAACATGACGGACGCGGCCTGCATTTCTTCGACGGGGGTCTTGTGGGTCGGCGCACCGGCCCGCTGCGCGACATCGGCGTCGCCTGTGGCGTCGATCACGATGCGGGCAAGGATTGCCTCGCGGCCTGCTTTGGATTCGACGATGACACCCTTGATGGTGTCTCCGTCCATGATCGGTGCCACGAACTGGCGGTGCAGCATCGGATGAATGCCTGCTTCCTCGACCAGCTTGTCGGCCACCAGCTTGAAGCCTTCGCTGTCGAGCTCATAGCTCAGCGATTGGGATTCGGGGCTTGCGGCACCCATTGCCTTGGCACGTTCCTCGAACTCCCAGCCGATGCCGCCTGCCTCGACCGTGGCCTCGTGACGATACCACGCAAAGCCTTCGACGCCGACGACCGTGATATTGCCACCAAAGCAGCCGAACCGGTCCAGCAGTGTCACCTCGGCTCCGGCGCGGGCGGCGGCAAGGGCCGCGGCCAGACCACCGGGGCCGGACCCGATCACCAGCACGCCGGTTTCATGGATCACGGGGGTTTCGCGGGCGGGTTCGTGGATCACTGGCATGGGACGGCTCCGTTTCATCAGATTGTTACAAAAGCATTGTGAAGGGGCGCGTCAATCAGTTTCTGGTCCGCTTGACAATGGCCCCCGCCGCAGCGTCACTGCGCCCTAAAAGAAGGAGCCCCGGATGCGCAGTGATTTTGACCACGAACTCGAAGAGCGCCTTGTGCGCTATGCCGCGATCGACAGCCAGAGCGATGCAGACAGCCCCACCAGCCCCAGCACCGAGATCCAGCTTGATATGTCGCGCCTGCTGGTCACTGAACTGGAAACGATGGGTGCTGCGGATGTGCAGTTGACCGAGTATGGCGTGGTGCTGGCGACAGTGCCTGCCACGGTCGAAGGGGCGCCGGTGATGGGCTGGTGCGCCCATGTCGATACCGCGCCGCAGTTCAACGCCACGGGGGTAAAGCCGGTCGTGCATCGCGGCTATAACGGCGGCGACATTACCTTTGCCGACGCGCCTGACCTGAAGCTCTCGCCCGAGTCCTCTCCCTATCTGGAGCAAAAACAGGGCGAGGACATCATCACCGCCAGCGGGCTGACCTTGCTGGGGGGCGACGACAAGGCCGGTGTGGCCATCATCATGACCGCCGCGCGGCATCTGCTCGAAAACCCCGAGATCCCCCATGGCAAGATCCGGCTGGCCTTTACCCCCGACGAGGAGATCGGGCGCGGCGTGGATGCGCGGCTGCCTGCCGACATGGGCTGCGATTTTGCCTATACCTTCGACGGATCGAAGCCCGGCGAGGTGGAGTTCGAGACATTTTCCGCAGATGGCGCGCGGGTCACGGTCACGGGCGTGTCGGCCCATCCCGGCTGGGCCAAGGACAAGATGGTCAACGCGCTGCATCTGGCGGCCAAGATCCTCATGACGCTGCCGCATGTCACCCTGACGCCCGAGACGACAGACGGGCGCGACGGGTTCATCCATGCCGTGGGGTGCAGAGGCGGATCATCCGAGGCCGAGCTCACCTTCATCATCCGCGACTTTGAGCGCGACGGGCTGGCCGCCAAGGGCGATCTGCTGCGCAAGGTC
The DNA here is from genome assembly GCA_024636425.1 of Roseobacter sp. GTDB lineage: Bacteria > Pseudomonadota > Alphaproteobacteria > Rhodobacterales > Rhodobacteraceae > Sulfitobacter. Next base: position 2,132 of record JAGXHB010000021.1, on the reverse strand, counting down.
TGCGAGACCGTGCAGCTCTCCGAACCGCGTGCGAAGATTACCTGCGAGATCACGCCGCAATACCGCAACATGCGCTATTGGCTGGAAGAGGACATGACCCCGGTGGATCTGGCGCACCGCGCCGTGCGCGCGGCAGGGATGGAGCCTGTGTCAGTGCCGATCCGCGGTGGCACGGACGGGTCGCGCCTGACCGAGATGGGCCTGCCGTGCCCCAATATCTTTACCGGCATGCAGGAAATCCATGGGCCTTTGGAGTGGATTTCAGTGCAGGACATGGCGAAAGCGGTCGCCGTGGCGCTGGAACTGGCCAAGGGCGCGGCCGAAAGGTAGGACCGGGGGCCAGCCCCCGGACCCCCGGGATATTTGAGAGCCAGAGAAGCAGGGCGGGTTGGTGATTGTTTCCCCGTTTGCTTTGGCTTAATCAGGGCGCAATTCAGCCCCGAGAGGATTATCATGCGTTTGTCCCGTTACTTTTTGCCCGTGCTCAAGGAAAACCCCTCCGAGGCACAGATTGTCAGCCACCGGTTGATGTTGCGGGCAGGCATGATCAAGCAATCGGCGGCGGGGATCTATTCGTGGTTGCCACTGGGGTTCAAGGTGCTGCGCAAGATCGAGAACATCGTCCACGAGGAACAGCAGCGTGCGGGGCATATCCCGATGCTGATGCCGACGCTGCAATCTGCGGACCTGTGGAAAGAATCCGGGCGCTTTGATGCCTACGGCCCCGAAATGCTCCGCATCAAGGACCGTCAGGACCGCGATATGCTCTATGGTCCGACCAACGAAGAGATGATCACGGATATTTTCCGCAGCCATGTCGGATCGTACAAGGATCTGCCGCTGACGCTGTATCATATCCAGTGGAAATTCCGCGACGAGATCCGCCCGCGCTTTGGCGTGATGCGGGGCCGCGAGTTTCTGATGAAGGACGGGTATACGTTTGATCTGACCAAGGAAGACGCGCTGCACGCCTATAACCGCCACTTGGTCAGCTATCTGCGCAGCTACGAGCGTATGGGCCTTCAGGCGATCCCGATGCGCGCGGATTCCGGGCCCATCGGCGGGGACGACACGCACGAGTTTCTGGTGCTGGCGGAAACCGGCGAGTCGGAAGTGTTCTATGACAGCCAGATCACCGAGCTGAAGTTCGGTGACCGCCAGATCGACTACGATTCGGTCGAGCAGTGCCAGGCGGTGCTGGAGGAGTTCACCTCGCGCTATGCCCGGACGGACGAAACCCATGATGCGGCCCTTTTCAACGAGGTGCCCGCGGAGCGACAGCGCACCGCACGCGGGATCGAGGTCGGCCAGATATTCTACTTCGGGACCAAATACTCCGAACCGATGGGCGCAAAGGTCCAAGGCCCCGACGGCAAGCCTGTGCCTGTGCATATGGGCAGCCATGGCATCGGCGTCAGCCGCCTGCTGGGGGCCATCATCGAAGCCAGCCATGACGACAAGGGCATCATATGGCCCGAAGGGGTCACGCCGTTCCATGTCGGCATCGTCAACCTCAAGCAAGGCGACGCCGAGGCGGATGCCGCGTGTCAGGCGCTTTATGACAGCATCACGGCGCTGGGGCTTGATCCGCTTTATGATGACCGCGACGAACGGGCCGGCGGCAAGTTTGCCACGATGGACCTGATCGGGCTGCCATGGCGGATCACGGTGGGGCCACGGGGCCTCAAGAACGGCGTGGTCGAACTGACATCGCGCCGCACCGGCGAAAGCGAAGAGCTGACGCCGGAAGCGGCGGTCGAGAAGGTCGCGGGCATCTACCGCGCGATCGGCTGACATGGCACCGTGCGCGACAGGGTTCAGGAGGGCTGACCGATGATCCTGCGCGCACTGGCCCTCGCTGGCGGTCTGGCGGGCGGTGCCGTCACATCGCAATTCCCTGAGTTTTCGCAGCAGTACCTGCAACGTCTGGGCGGTGCGGTGGATGCCCTGCACGAGGTTGTGACGGATTTTGATGCCAGTGCGCAGGCGGTGGGCCTGACGCGCGACACGGCGCTGGCGCAGATGACGGGAACCGATTTCATGGACCGGCGCAGGCAGGACATGGCGGCGACCTTCGCGCGGTACGAAACGTTGTCGACAGCGCTGACGCAGCTTGAGGGGCAGGGGCCGTT
>JAGXHB010000020.1 GCA_024636425.1 Roseobacter sp. | reverse complement strand
GCACATTCTTAGATCACTCGGCCCTGCCGTTGCCCGCGTTTCGGGCATTGAGGCCGTGCGTGCGGGGCTTGGGGCATTGATCGGTCTGGGGCTGACCGGTCTGTTGCTTCTATCGCCACTGACCTGCCCCCCGAGGCTCCCTCGTTTATAACGAGAGTTTGCGGGTCTGGGTTTCATATTCTTCGTCGTCGGCTTGGGCAAGCGCGTCGGGCGCGGAGCCCTCAAATTGCTCAAGCGTCCGGCGCGCTTCTGCGGGTGTTTGATTAAAAGGTCGACTGGATCTCTATCTCATCGCCCTCCGCGAAGCCAAAATTTACCTCGTCTACAGTGCGGCAAGCGATCCACCGATCAGCAGTCACTCGCGCGACGGCCGCAAAGCGCATAGCCGAGGCTGAAGATCAGCCATATTTCCAGGTCGGGCCTGAAAGGCGTCAGGCTGCTTCGGTTTGGTCATAGATGAAATGTCCCGTAGACTGGGCGTTTATGAGTTTTTGAGACTTTGGCGGCCCAATGGAAATCCTGTTAGTCCACAGGCCTTAACTGAACATGCTTCGAAAGTCCCGCAGCAGCCCGGTATCTGTTCGCGCGCTCCACGCCATCGAGATCGTCAGCTCTGCGTCGAAGTTTTCTATGGGCACAACCGTCAGCGTCGCGGGAAGGCTTTCTGCCGCCGACATCGGATAGAAGGTTACCCCGCGCCCCGTCGCGACTCGCTGAAAGATGACTTGTACGTCCCATGCCTCATCGACGACGCGCGGCTCGAACCCTGCCTTCAGGCAGGCCGCATCGACAAAGTCGCGATAGGGGCGCCAGTTTTCGCGCACCCCCATAACTAAGGGTTGCTCGCGCAATGCGTCCACCGTGAGGGACGTGGGCCCGTGACGGGTGACGATGCCGATCTGCGTCTTCCAGACCGGAAGCTGGGCAATCTCTGGGTCGCCGACGCTTGGATGCGACATCATGAAGCCGACGTCGATGCCTCCGGCCCTCAGCGACTGCATGATAGTATCGGTGGATATGTTGTGCATCTCGAGCTGCGCACGGGGAAAGGCCTTTTGAAATGCCTCGAGGCCGGGCGACATCTGTTTCGACGTCGCAAGTGCCGAATACCCAACGATCACGTGTCCCGAGGTGCCTTCGCCGTTTTGGCGCGACGCACGGATGACCCTTTGAAACTGTGCCAGAACCTGACGCGCATCATCTATGAAACCGCGCCCGCGCAGTGTCGGTGTCACGCCGGACGCACTTCGCTCGAAAATCTGGAACCCCAGATCAAGTTCGGCATCCTTCACGCTTTTCGAGATCGCGGGCTGCACGATGTTCAAGGCCTTGGCGGCGGCCCTGAAACCCCCTGCGTCCGCCACGGCAACGACGTAGCGCAAGTGTCTGATGTCGATGCATGTGGACGTCATTGGGGAATTCTCCGGTCAAGTGATCAGATGATAGCGATCTGCGATCACCCGATCAACTAAAGCTATTAGCCAAGGCATCCGTCTTCGTCGAATGTCAGAAAAAACAGGTTGGTAGCAGGGAAAGGCGCTGACACAGCGTCGCCAAACTGCACGGCAAAATACACCAAAAATGGAATCTGGGAGGATAACCAAATGAAATCGAACATACTGAAACTGGGCGCGCTGACGGTGGCGAGTTTTTTCGCGGTGGCGTCGATGACCACGACCGCCAACGCAGTGGAACTAACGGCGCCCGGCTTGCTGGACCCGACCACCGAAGAGATGACAGAGGCGGGCGCTTACAAGAAAGAAGGCCCGTGGACCATCGGGATGTCTTTCCCCGGTCTGGGCAACACCTGGATCGTCCAGATGGTTCAGGAAACGCAGTACACGGCGGCCAACAACGACCAGATCGAAGAATTCATCTTTACCGAAGCGGGCTGGGCTCCGGCCAAGCAGGTGGCCGATCTTGAAGATCTGATCGCGCGCAAGGTCGATGCGATCATCGTGGCACCGATGGCTCCGGCCTCGGTCAAGAAACAAGTCGACGCAGCCATTGCCGCAGGCATCTTGGTCACCACCTACGGCTCGTCCGAGGGCGTGCTGAACTCTGCGGTCGAGCTGAACCTTGGCGGCAAGGCATTCGGCAAGGCAGGCGGTGAATGGCTCAAGGAAAAGCTGGACGGAAAAGGCACCATCTGGGCCTTCCGCGGCATTGCCGGCGTCAACGAAGAGACGTTGCGCTATGAAGGCCTGACCGAAGCGCTGGAAGGCACCGAAATCGAGATCGGCGCGGAAGTATTTGGCGACTGGAACTATACCAAGGGCAAGCAACTGTGCGAAAACCTTGTTCTTTCTGGACAGCCGGTCGATGCAATCTGGTTCTCCGGCGCCGACATGACGCGCGCCTGCATCGACGTCTTCAAGGACGTGGGCAAACCGCTGGTTCCGATGACGGGCGAGGGAAACAACGGCTTCCTGCGGATCTGGACCGAGAATGATTTGGATTCAGTCGCGCCGATCTACACACCCAGCATCGGGCCCGCTCTGGTCCGCGCCACCGTTGCACTGTTGGAAGGCGAGACACTGAACAAGTCCTATTATTCGGACCCGGCACCGATCACCAATGAGACGCTCGGCGACTACTACCGCGAGGACCTCAACGATGCGTTCTGGGTAACCTCGGCGTTGCCAGAGGATGAAATCAGCAAGAATTTCGCCCGCTGAAACGATGGCTGAACGCACAGAAGCAAACGCGCAGGATCGCCCCGGCGGCCCTGCGCGCCCCATCGTGGAATTTGTCGACGTGACCAAACGCTTTGGCTCGACCACAGCGCTTGGCAACGTGTCGATTTCCGGCAGCAGTGGCACGGTGCATGCCGTCACCGGCGAGAATGGCGCGGGCAAATCGACCCTGATGAACTTGCTGACCGGCGTGCATAGGCTCGACGGTGGTGAAATCCGCCTGCGTGGCAAACCCGTGACGCTGCATTCGCCGAAAGACGCGCGGGCCCACCGGATTTCGACGATCTTCCAGGAACTGACGCTGCTGCCCAACCTGACCGTGGCCGAGAACATGTTCCTGGGGCGCGAACCTCGGCGCATGGGGCTGGTCAACCGCCCTGAAATGCGGCGGTTGGCGGAAAAGGCACTGGCGCGTCTGGGCATCAACATCCCGCCGCAGACCTATTGCAGCGCGCTGTCCGTGGGCGAACAGCAGATGGTCGAGATCGCCAAGGGTATTGCAGCAGACGCCGAAATTTTCATTCTGGACGAGCCGACGGCAGCACTGAACGCGCCCGAAGTCGAAAAGCTGGCCGAGCTGATCTTTACGATGAAGGCCGAAGGCAAGCTGATCTTCTACATCAGTCACCGTCTGGAAGAGATATTTAGGTTCTGTGACGAGGTTTCCGTGCTCAAGGACGGCAGGCACGTCGCAACCCATCCTGTCGCGGAACTGGACCGCGAAAAGCTGGTGTCGCTGATGGTTGGCCGCGAACTGGGCGAGCTGTTCCCTCAACGCGTGCCGCAACAAGACCCCCAGACGATGCTGAGCATCAAGGGCCTAACCACCAATCCCTTCCCTCCGAAGGTTTCGTTCGAGCTTGCCAAAGGTGAAATCTTGGGGCTCGCTGGTCTGGAGGGACAGGGGCAACGCGCCATCATCCGCGCGATTGCGGGCATTGATCCGCCAATTTCCGGACGTGTCGAAAAAACCGGCGATGATCCTGCGCAGCCGATCTCGGTGCGTCCGACGATCGTTGCCGTGTCGCAGGCGGGGATCGGTTTCATTCCCGAAGACCGCAAGATCGAAGGTCTGTATCTACCTCTTTCGATCCGGCAGAACATGGCGCTGGGTATGCTGCGCGAGCAGTCGCTGTGGCGTCCCGCACGGATTAAACGCGATGAGATCGAAACCCTTCTGGCGCAGATGCGCGTGGCGCACGCCGATCCGCGTCAGCCTGTAGGCGCACTTTCCGGTGGCAACCAGCAAAAAGTGATGATCGGCAGATGGCTGGCGTCCGGCGTGAACGTTCTGCTGGTCGAAGAGCCGACCCGCGGCGTCGACGTAGGTGCCAAGGCCGAGATTTACAGCCTGCTGCGGGAATTTTCCGATGCCGGGGGCGCGGTCCTGATCACGTCGAGCGAACTGACCGAGGTGCTGGGACTGTGTGATCGCATCCTCGTCGTGCGCGAGGGGGCGTTGATCGCCGAATTCGACGGACCCGCCGCAACCGAAGAACTGGTGATGAACGCTGCATTGACCGGCACGCACGAAAATCAAGAATTGGAAGGTGCCGCATGAGTTGGCTCAATATTCTCCGCTTTCCCGGACGGTCGGGGCTGGGCATCGTGCCCATCGGCGTGCCGATCGTAATGTTCATCTTCATCAGCTTCGCCTCGCCCAACTTTCTGAACGTGCAGAACCTGTCCAACGTGAACGCCCAGATCGCTGCCTTGCTGATTGTCGCACTGGGCCAGATGATCGTGGCGATCTGCGGCGGCATCGACCTGTCCGTGGGCTCGGTGCTCAGCCTGACGAGTGCCATCATCGTTTCTGTCGATCCCGCACTCGCCGTGCCTCTGGCCTTGTTGGCAGGTCTGGTCGTCGGCGTGGTGAACGGCGTGGGGGTGACGATCTTTGCCGTGCATCCGCTGGTGATGACACTGGCGACGCTGACCTTCCTGCAAGGGCTTGCGCTGCTGATCCTGCCGGTGCCCGGCGGAGACGTCCCTGACTATCTCGAAGCGATGGTCGATTTCTCGTTTTTGGGGCTGCCAGCAGCGTTCTTCTGGTGTCTGGTCTTCGCGACCGCAGCTGCCGTCGTGTTGAGATCAACGCGGTTTGGGCTGCGCATCTTCGCCGTGGGCGCCAACGAGGACAACGCGGCGCGCAACGGCGTGAACGTGGTCCTGCACCGTATTTCCAGTTATGTGCTCTGCTCCTTCGGCGGCGTGATGGCGGGGCTGTTCCTGTCAGCACGGGTGGCGTCGGCAGATGCGACGATGGGCGCGCATTACGGGTTGGAATCAGTCACGGCCATCGCATTGGGCGGCGTTCTTCTGGCGGGAGGCATCGGCAGCGTGCCGGGTGTCATTGCGGGCACTATCGCATTGGGGCTGATGACCAACGGCATGAACCTGATCGGCGTCTCGCCCTTTGTCCGCGCTGCAGCCACGGGTTTGCTGCTGTTGACCGCGATCAGTCTGCAACCGCGCAAGGCGATTGGCGCATGACTGTCATGGCTAAAAATTCCCCGGCGACGGCCCGAAGCCACTTGGCCTCTGCCAGTCGGTTCGTGCTGAACCTGCCTTTCGCCTATGTTGGCACCGCGTTACTGCTGCTGTTCGCCTATTTCACCCGGCCCATGTTGCTGTCGCCGCTGCTGTTGCTGCTGATCGTCAGGCAGGCGGCACCTCTGGGCATCGCGGTCATCGGGCAATCCATTTGCATGCGTGTTTTGTCGCTGGACCTGTCCATCGGCGGGGTGGTCGTCGCGGTCAGCTATATTCTGACCAGCGGGGCACTGCCGTTTTCCGGGCCGGTGCTGATCGCGATCTGCATCCTCTTCGGCCTGCTGGTCGGTGCGACCAATGCGTTTTTCATCACCCGTATGCGGGCCTCGTCGGTCATCGTCACCCTAGCTATGGCGATGATCCTGACCGGGGTCGTCATATCGCTGGGCCAGTTCCATGCGCCCGGCGACGCGCCCGAAGTGCTGAAGTTCATCGGCCAGAAGCGTCTGGGCATCTTTCCGATCGCCCTGTTCGTCTGGCTGGCGGTCGTGATCCCCGCCGCACTGTTCCTGCGATTTTCGGTCTTTGGCCGCTATGTGGATGCAATCGGCGCCAATCCCAATGCGGCATGGGCATCCGGCATCCCCTATGTCCGTGTCGTGACCATCGTGCACATTCTATCAAGCCTGTTTGCCGTGTTCAGCGGCCTGCTGCTGGTCGGGTTCGTCGGCGTCGGCAGCATGGATATCGGGGGCGACCTGGCGCTGAATTCGCTGGCCGCAGTGATTTTGGGCGGCATCACGTTCGGAGGGGGGAAGGGTGGCGTGCTTGGCCCTGCGATGGCCGCCTTCATGCTAACCTTCAGCTTTAACCTACTGACGTCGCTGGGCTTGGGCGAGCCCGGCAAGCTGATGATTCAAGGCGCAATTATCGCTGTCGCTGCAATGATTTACGCGTCGCGTAGAAACAAATAGCCCTCGGAACACATCAAATGGAAAGACTGCAAAATGATTAACTACATGAAGGGCGCCGAACCGTTTGAGTTTGAGGGAGACGGAGCTTCGGTTCTTATCCTGCACGGATTTACCGGAACGACTCAGAGCATGCGTTTCCTGGGCGAAACGCTGAACGCCGATTTCGGATTTCACGTGCTTGGACCCTGCCTTGCCGGCCACGGTACAACGCCCGATGATATGTCAAAGACTGGCTTTCGCGACTGGATGGCCTCAGCGGACGCCGCGCTTCAGACGCTGGTGTATCGCGGCAAGCCGGTCTTCGTGACAGGACTGTCGATGGGCGGCATGCTTACCCTGGCTCTGGCCGCGCGCTATCCTGAAGATGTCGCCGCCGCTGTGCCGATCAACGCGATTGCGGGCGAGAATGACGGTGGACTTGCGCAGCTTGTCCTTGATCCTGCAGGCCCCGACCGTGTCCCCGGCATCGGGTCCGACATCAAGGCCCCGGGCGTGACCGAACTGGCATATGCAGAGGTGCCCGTGTCGTGCCTGCGCGATGTATATCTGGCCCAGGCGGCGATTGGCGACACGCTGCACCAGATTACCTGCCCGGTGCAGATCATCCAGTCACGGGAAGACCACGTGGTGCATCCGTCAAACGCCTATCGCATTGCAAGTAAGGTTGGTTCGTCCGACATCAGATTGCTCTGGCTCGACGATAGCTATCACGTTGCAACGCTGGACAACGACAAGGAGCGTATCGCCCAGAAAACCGGGAACTTCTTT
>JAGXHB010000171.1 GCA_024636425.1 Roseobacter sp. | reverse complement strand
TGAACCCGCGATGGCATCGCTTGATGATCTCTACATGACCAGCATCGATCCGGTCAGCACCACGACGGACGCCGTTGCCTTGCCGCAGGCGGATTCTTTCGGTGTCGACAGGTTCGATTTCACCCCGCTATCCCCCGCGCCTGCAGGGACATCCTTTACCCTCAATGACAACGGGCTGGTGCTGCCAAGCGCAGACGGGGCGATGAACCCTGACGGTATTTTGGTATTTGCCGGACGCCCCGCTGCCGTACCCCCTCTCGAGCTTACCCGCCCGGAGGTTCAGCCCGAGGGGGAAACGGATGGCTCCGCCCCCGTGGTCCCTGCCCTGGTGCCCTCACCGCTGCTTGACCTGCGCCCCAGACTGCGGCCCAGCGGGCTGATCGAAAACAACGAACGATCCGAACTCGGCGGTGTGACACGGGTGGAGCTTGCCGCATTCCGTCCGTCCCTGCGCCCGCAATCGGCGCAGGCAGCCGCGTCAGCACCTGAGCCAGAAGTTACAGCAGCGGCTGCAGCGGCGGGCGCGTCCCTTTCCGGCCTGGCCCCCGTCGATGCCATAGAACCGGCGCTGAACAATGCCACTGCCAATGCCGTCGAAGCATCTATGCGGCCCGATCCGCGTCCCAACAACTTTGCCCGTATCGTCAAACGTGCCGAAACTGCGGCCCCGCAGCCGACACGGGTCGCGAGCACTGCGGCGGTCGCACCTGCCGCGGTCGCACCATCGCTGCCGTCCAAAACTTCAGTCGCCCAGCAGGCCACCGTCAAGAATGCCATCAAGTTGCGCGCCATCAACCTGATCGGCGTCTATGGCAAACAGTCCAGCCGTCGTGCGCTGATCCGGTTGAGCAATGGGCGGTATCAAAAGGTTGCGGTCGGTGATCGGCTTGACGGCGGGCAGGTATCGGCAATCGGCGACAACCAGCTACGGTACCGCAAGCGCGGTCGCGATGTCGTCCTGAGCATGCCACAGGGCTGACGGACGCGCACAATGGCGGGGGCCAGCCCCCCGCTGCCTGAAGACGGCCCCCTCGGGATAGTCAGACGCCCGAGAAACGCAAAGGCCGCGAGTGCACGCCGCGGCCTATACAGGGTCAGCTGGAGGCGAGTTCGCCGTTGTCGATCTGTTCCTGTTCGATGCTTTCGAACAATGCCTTGAAATTCCCTTCGCCGAAGCCGTCATCGCCTTTGCGCTGGATGAATTCGAAAAAGATCGGCCCGATGACTGTCTTGGAGAAAATCTGCAGCAGGATGCGGGTTTCGCCCCCGTCCACCACGCCTTCGCCGTCGATCAGGATGCCGTGCTTTTTCATGCGATCGATCGGCTCCTCGTGATCCGTGACGCGGGTCTGGCTGAGCTTGTAATAGGTGTCGGGCGGGCCCGGCATGAATTTGAGCCCTTTTTCGGCAATCGTATCGGTCGCCTCATAGATGTCCCGCGCGCCGACTGCGATGTGCTGGATGCCTTCGCCGTTGTATTTCTTGAGATAGGCCACGATCTGGCCCTTCTCGTCGCGGTCTTCGTTGATCGGGATGCGGATCCGCCCACAGGGTGACGTCAGCGCGCGGCTGGTCAGACCGGTGAACTTGCCTTCGATGTCAAAAAACCGGATTTCGCGGAAGTTGAACAGATCGCTGTAGAACCTGAACCAGATGTCCATGTTCCCCTTGAAGACGTTGTGCGTCAGATGGTCGAGATAGTAGAAGCCAACGCCATCAGGTTTGGATTGGGCGATCCACTCGTATTCTTCGTTATAGGGCGACGTGTCATAATATTGATCGACAAGATAGATCAGCGAGCCGCCGATCCCCTTGATCGCGGGCACATCGAGCACCCTGCCGCCGCCGGTATATTCCTCCGCTCCCTTTGAGACAGCGTGGGCCAGCGCCTGCTGCGCATCCACCACGCGCCAGCCCATCGAGGGCGCACAAGGTCCGTGTTCGGCAACAAAGCCGGCGGCAAAACTGTCAGGGTCGGCGTTCAGGACATAGGTGATATCGCCCTGCTGCCAGAGTTCGATCTTTTGCGTTTTGTGATTGGCCACATGGGTATAACCCATCCGCGTGAAAAGATCGCGCAATTCCTGAGGTGTCTCACTGGCAAATTCGACAAATTCAAACCCGTCGGTGCCGGCAGGGTTTTCGGCGGTGATCTTTGATTTCTCGGCGTCGTGGGGGAACGGTCCCATGGGGTTCTCCTTCATCAGGTGGATTTGTGTTGAAGATACAGGCGAACCGATGCGGAAACTGCGCAAAATTGCTTTAGTCCCTAGCGTCCTATGCGCGCATACTGCATAAATAATCAAATACACGCGGGAAACACGCATGAGCTTGGATGAGACCGATAGCCGCCTGCTGGCGGCGCTGCAAAAAAACGCCCACCTGACCGCACAAGAACTGGGGGAGACGTTGCTTTTGTCGCCGTCGCAAGCCGGGCGCAGGCGTCAGCGGCTGGAAAGCGAGGGCTATATCGAGGGCTACCGCGCCAAGCTGAACCCCGAACGGCTGGGATTGGCCGTGCAAGGCTTCATTCAGGTACACCTCGGCACGCACGGTCCTGAATACTCGGCCAGTTTTGCGCGGCTGCTGGCCACACGTGCCGAAATCGTGAGCGCCTGGACGATGACGGGGGATGCGGATTATCTGCTCCGCGTCTATTGTGCGGATCTGCCCAGCCTGAACCGTCTGATCCATGATGTGCTACTGCCGCACAGTGCCGTTGCCAAAGTGCATAGCCAGATCGTCATGGACCAGCTTAAACATGACGGGCCGCTTCCTACCTGACCGACACGGCCCCCATCACGCTCGGGCCCCAAAGAGAGTACGCATTTTATGGAAGGTTTCCTGTTTCAGGCCACGATCTATCTGGCTGCGGCCGTGATTGCAGTACCCATCGCGTCGCGGCTCGGACTGGGGTCGGTGCTGGGATATCTGGCAGCGGGGATCCTGATCGGGCCGGCTTTGGGGTTGGTCGGGTCCGAGACAAAGGATTTGCAGCATTTTGCGGAATTCGGCGTTGTGATGATGCTTTTCCTGATCGGACTGGAGCTTGAGCCGCGCGCCCTTTGGAACATGCGACACCGGCTTTTGGGCCTCGGAGGGCTTCAGGTCGTTTTGTCGGCCCTTGCCCTGATGGGGATCGCGCTGGCCTATGATCAACCGCTTGCCGTGGCCGTTGCCATCGGTCTGACGCTGTCGTTGTCATCGACGGCCATCGTCCTGCAAACCCTGTCGGAAAAAGGGCTCATGCAGACAGCAGGGGGCCGATCGGTGTTTTCGGTGCTGCTGACGCAGGATATCGCAGTGATCCCGATGCTGGCGTTTCTGCCGTTGCTGGTGGCGCAACTGCCGTCGCAAATGCAACAAGCGGCCACCGGCGGACATGGTGGCGGTCCCGGTGCCGTGACCGACGGGGGCGAAGCAGCGAGCCAAGGGGCCGAGACGGCGCAGGCCGCGATCTCGTTGATACAGGCTCTTCCGGGATGGGGCATCACATTGGTGACCATCGGAGCGATTGGCGGGATCATTGTAACGGGTGTGTTCTTTACCCGGCCCGTTTTCCGGTTCATCCACGCTGCCAAATTGCGCGAGATGTACACGGCCCTCGCGCTGCTGATCGTGGTCGGGATTTCGTTCCTGATGATGCTGGTGGGCTTGTCCCCTGCCCTTGGCGCATTTCTGGCCGGTGTCGTTCTGGCCAGCAGCGAATTCCGTCACGAACTTGAAACCGACCTCGAACCGTTCAAAGGCCTGTTGCTGGGTCTGTTTTTCATTACCGTGGGGGCGGGCATCAACTTTGAACTGCTGTTTGCCGACACGATCATCATCATAGGCATGGCCCTGATCGTGATCCTGGTCAAAGGCGCAATCCTTTACGCGCTTGGTACACTGTTCCAGATCAAGGGGCGTGACCGGTGGCTGTTCGCCCTCGGGCTGGCACAGGCCGGGGAATTCGGCTTCGTCTTGGTCAGCTTCTCTGTCGCGACAGGCGTCATGCCCAACGATGTGGCCGAGGTGCTGCTGCTGGTCGTCGCACTCTCAATGCTGATCACACCGCTGCTTTTCATCCTGTACGACCAGATCAGCAAACGGTTCGATACCAAAGCCGGCCCGATCGTCGCGGACGAGATCGACGAACAGGGCATCGTGATCATCGCCGGCGTCGGACGGTTTGGCCAGATTGTGAACCGTCTTGTACAAGCCTCGGGCTTTCGGACGGTGGTTCTGGATCACAACCCCGAAACCATCGCAGTCATGCGCCGCTTCGGCTTCAAGGCGTTTCTGGGTGACCCGACCCGTGCAGACATCCTGCGCAAGGCGGGTCTGCGCGACGCAAAGGTGCTGGTCGTCGCGCTGGATGACCGCCAAGCGGCGCTGCAATTGATCGCATATGCCCGCAAGGAACGGCCCGATTTGCATATCGTGACCCGCGCGCATGACCGGACGGACGTGTACAAGCACTATCAGGCCGGCGCGAATGATATCGTCCGCGAGATGTTCGACAGTTCGCTCCGGGCCGGTCGGTATGTTCTCGAAAACCTTGGCCTGTCCGACTACGAAGCGGCGGAAGCGCAGCGCATGTTCTATAGCCACGACCGCCAGTCGATACGCGAGCTTGCGGCCCTGTGGCGCCCGGACATACTGCCGAGCGAAAACAAGGCCTATGTCGCACGGGCGAAGGAACTTCAAAAAGATCTGGAAACAGCCTTCCTGAACCGGATCGACGACGAAGAGAAAAAGCGGGCATGACGCCTGCCCCATAGAAAAAGCCGCGCCCGTAGATGACGGACGCGGCTTGTTTCATGTCGGACCGGATCGCTTAGGCTGCGACGCGGCTTTCGAGGACATCACCAACCTGCTTGGCTGCGGCCAACTCGTCTCCGCCCGCTACGGCAGCAACTTCACGGGTCAGGCGCTCAAGTGCCGCCTCGTAGAGCTGACGCTCGGAATAGGACTGTTCCCGCTGGTCGTCAGTGCGGTGCAGGTCGCGCACCACCTCTGCAATCGCGATCAGATCGCCGGAGTTGATCTTTTGTTCGTACTCCTGCGCGCGACGCGACCACATCGCCCGTTTGACCTTGGCCTTACCCTTGAGGGTTTTCATCGCGTGGGTGATCACGTCAGGGCTGCTGAGCGCGCGCATGCCGATTTCGGTCGCCTTGTGCGTGGGCACACGCAGGGTCATCTTGTCCTTCTCGAACGAGATCACGAACAGTTCCAGCGAAATGCCAGCGACTTCCTGCTCTTCGATCGACAGGATCTGGCCCACGCCATGCGCGGGATACACAACAAACTCGTTAGGACGGAAATCTAGCTTTTTTGACTTGGTCATTTAGTGCTCCTTGGGCGCGGGGGTCGCCCCGCATGGGTATAATGCCTCAGGCCAGAGGCAACGGCCAACGCGCCCGGAAAGGGCCGTCAGCCAAATGTCACACCTTCAGATTTTTGATATCCACCGCAGCAGAACGGTCGGGACATAGCAGAGTGATACGATCATTTGAAAAATACCATACCACAAAAATCGCCCCCCCGAAAGCGGGGGCCCGTGCAAGTTGGGTCGATTTCCGCTATACTAAAAGCTTGATCGGCAAAAACACCGATCAATCTCGACAATTCCCGTTGTCGTGCCGAATCACTCAGCCGCCTTCGCCGGGGGCCTCACTAAAGTATTTCTCAAGCTTGCCCTCTTCACCGTCACGCTCTTCAGCTTCGGGAAGCGGGTCTTTCTTGGTGATGATCACAGGCCAAAGCTCGGAATACTTGCGATTGAACTCGACCCATTTCTCCATGTCCGGCTCGGTATCGGGGCGGATCGCATCGGCCGGGCATTCAGGTTCACACACACCGCAATCGATACATTCGTCGGGGTGAATGACCAGCATGTTCTCGCCCTCGTAAAAGCAGTCCACCGGACACACTTCGACGCAGTCGGTGTATTTGCAGGCAATGCAGCTGTCATTCACGATATAGGTCATTGATTCATCTTATGTTGGGCGCGACGCTGCATAGCTAGAACAGCCACCGACATCATTCAAGGTGGCGCGCTCTAGAAAGATCAAGCACACGGCGGTCGCGCTTGCTGGGACGTCCTTTTCCCTCAAAAGCCGGATTCTCGGGCTGTTTTTCCTTCGATTTGGGAACCGGCGGGGACAAGTCGGTGTAAAGAGTTTGCGCTTCGGGGGCGGGTCCGCGCCGCGTTCCGATCGCGTCGATCTGGATCACACGAACATCATCGCCCATTGCAAAGGTCAAAACATCTCCGGCAATGATCTGGGTGGCACGTTTTTGCACCTGTTGGCCGTTCACCCTGACGCTGCCCGCCTGAACACGGGCAGCAGCCAAGGACCGCGTCTTGAAGAACCGCGCATGCCACAGCCATTTGTCTAGCCGCAGTTTTGTGGACCCTTCGGCCAATTACTTTTTGTCTTTCAAGCCCATCAGCGCAGCGGCAAACGGGTTGTCAGGATCAATCGGTTTTTCGGCCCGAGGGGGGCGCGCGCTGGTATTGCGACCTTTATCGCCACCCTTGTCACCACGCGGAGCCGCCTTCTTGGCACGCGGTCCGGGATTGGCCTTGCCTTGTGGACGGTCTTTCCCTCCCCGGCGCGGACCCTGGTTTGCGCGCGGCTGGCGGCACCAGGTGAAGACGTAGAATGTTTCCATCTCGGCCCCGGCAATGGATGCGTCCGGCGCAGTGCCTTGCGGAACTTCCTCCGCGACCGTTTCGGGGATCTGGTCATCAACCTCAGGCTTTTCTGCCAGCTCTTCAACAATCGGGGCGATGCCGTCATCCGGCATGTCAGATGTCTGGGGCACGACGTCGTCTGCCTGTGCGGCTGCGGGGTCGGACGTGATGCCCCCCGCAGGCTGCTCTGCGGCGACATCCATCACC
>JAGXHB010000170.1 GCA_024636425.1 Roseobacter sp. | reverse complement strand
TTTGGCGGCAAAAAGGTCATTTCGGGACGGTTTCGCCACAGTCTCTCTTTCGTGACAAGGCTCACCCTGCTGCGCTCAAAGCCCTGCTTCCGCCTCGATCTGCTTGCGGGATTTGCGCGAGCGCTCCGTCTCGGACTTCAACTGACCGCAGGCCGCCATGATATCCTCGCCACGCGGTTTGCGCACGGGCGATGCATAACCGGCCCGATAGACAATGTCCGCAAAGGCGCGGATGCGATTGTTCGATGACCGTTTGTAGGGCGCACCGGGCCATTCGTTGAACGGAATGAGATTGATCTTGGCAGGGATCCCGCGGATCAGCTCGATCAGACGGTGCGCATCGGCGTCACTGTCGTTCACACCATCCAGCATCACGTATTCAAAGGTGATCCGCTCCGAATTGCTGACCTTGGGATAGATCCGCAGTGCCTCGATCAGCTCGGCAATGTTCCAGCGCTTGTTGATCGGCACCAGTTTGTCGCGCACCTCGTCCGTGGTCGCGTGGAACGACACGGCAAGCTGACAGCCGATTTCCTGCGCCGTGCGCGCAATCTCCGGCACCACGCCCGAAGTCGATAGCGTAATGCGTCGCCGCGACAACTGGATACCCTCGGGGTCCATCGCGATCTTCATCGCATCGCGCACATTCTCGAAGTTATAAAGCGGCTCGCCCATGCCCATCAATACGATGTTCGACAGCAGCCGCGGTGCCTCGGTGATCGTACCGGGCACCGGCCATTCACCCAGATCATCCCGCGCGATCATCACCTGACCGACGATCTCGCCTGCAGTCAGGTTGCGCACCAGCTTTTGCGTCCCCGTGTGGCAGAACGAACATGTCAGCGTGCACCCGACCTGAGAGCTGACGCACAGCGTTCCGCGGCCATCTTCGGGAATATACACCACCTCGACCTCGTGCCCGCCGGCGATGCGCACCAGATACTTGCGCGTTCCGTCCTCCGAGACCTGTTTGGTCACGACTTCGGGTACGTCGATGACGAAGTTCTCGGCCAGGTCGGCCCGCAGCGCCTTGGACAGGTTTGTCATGTCGGCAAAATCACGCGACCCCCACTGGTAGATCCACTGCCAGATCTGGCCCACCCGCATCTTGGCCTGCTTTTCGGCAACACCGATGGTGATCAACGCGTCGCGCATGGCATCACGCGTCATGCCGACCAGATTCACCGGGCCTTCCTGCGCCTTGCGCGGCAGGGTCATGACGTCTTGGGTAATCGGCGCGGTCGCAGACATGGGGATTCTCCGGGAGCTGTTGTGGTTTGCCTGCTCTATATAGGCATTCCTGCGCAGATCAAAAGGAAACGCCGAAACCGGCAGTCCATGGCCGGGCCTGCGGTCCGCTACCGTCTTAACGCAAAAGGCCCCGCCATCAGCGAGGCCCCGAATCTCGAGCGGGCAAGGTCAGCCGTCGCACCGCTTTGCTGCATCTTCCACAGCTGCGGTGAAGCCCAGAAGCGAAAACGTATCCTTGGTCTGCGTTCCGCGTCCCGACCGGCCGGTCAGAACGGCATCAGCGCCCCGTTTCATGGCGGCGATGATCTTGTTGTCATCCTCAGGGGTTGCAGGCCATGCCCATTCCCCTTCGGTAAACAGCTCGAAACTGCTGCCGCTGATGTTCATGTTGACCGTTGACCCCGACGCGAAAGGATATCCGCCGGTAAACGCAACCTGACCGCTGGCCCCCGCACTTGGACGGTAAAACACCATCAGCAAGGTCTGACCACGGTTCACGGCCACCACACGCCCGTCGCGTGAATTGACCATCTCCTTTGGCGTCGACACGCCCCAGCATTCGGTCGGATTATCTTCGACGAAGACGCTCCAATCCGTCTCGGCACCGACACGGTTCGTGCTCTGGGCCTGTGCGAAAGCGCTGCCTGCGGCAAAGCTGGCCAGCACCACCGCGAACCCAATCGTCTTAAATTTCATCATCTACCTTGGCCTCCAGCCGCCGTTAACCTCAATCTCATCAACAACTCCATTTGGCACCCTTCGGGAGGCACTCTTGCAAAGGATCTGTATTTCTTTCGACAACAAGCATATTAACGCCAAACAGGCGACCGGCGAAACCCTGATTGGCAGGAAATCGCCCATGATTAGGATGAATTATGACCCAAGCAGCCCCCTTTGCAGAAATTTGGCGCGGACCCTTCCTTGAAAGCGTCCATTCCGGTCATGCGGTGGTCTGCGATGACAGCGGTCAGATCCTTCACGCGTGGGGCGATCCCGAGGCAGTTGTGCTGCCCCGATCCTCGGCCAAGATGATACAGGCATTGCCTTTGATACGATCTGGCGCTGCCGATGCAATGGGGCTCGATCCGCGGCATCTGGCCCTCGCCTGCGCCTCGCATCAGGCGGCCAGTCTGCATGTGGGAATCGTAGGCTCATGGCTTGATCACCTTGGTCTCAACGACAGCGATTTTCGCTGCGGCCCGGCAGAGCCGGGCGATACGCAGGCCCGCAATGCCTTGATCCGCGCCGATGAACAGCCCTGTCAGATACACCACGAGTGTTCCGGCAAACATGCAGGCTTCCTGACGGTGAACAAACATATCGGGGGCGATCCCGACTATGAAAAGCCGGAGCACCCCGTGCAAAAGTCCTGCCTCGAAGCGCTCGAGAGCGTCACCGGTGTGACCTCGCCCGGTTACGGTATCGACGGCTGTTCTGTCCCGAACTTTGCGACCACGCTGCACGGCATGGCCCGTGCGATGGCCCATTTTGCCGCCGCCCCCGATGGCTCCGCCGAAGCGCGGCTGCATCAGGCGATGCGCCTGCACCCCGAACTGGTCGCGGGTGAAACGCGCGCCTGTACGAACCTGATGCGGGCGATGAAAGGCAAAGTTGCTCTGAAAACCGGTGCCGAGGGTTTCTTTATCGCGATCCTGCCTGACCAGAAGCTTGGCATCGCACTCAAGGCTGCCTGCGGCACCAAACGCGCTGCCGAATGTGCGATCACCTCCATCCTGATCAAGCTTGGCGCGCTCGACCCCGACCACCCCGAGGCGCTGAAATACCGCAACGCCCCGATCGAAAACCGGCGCGGGATCATCACAGGCCATATCAGACCCGCCGCCAGCTTTGCCTGACCCGCAACCCTCTTCCAGATGGTAAAAAATCCCGGGGTATGGGGCAGCGCCCCATGCACGGATCAGTCGAGCACGAAACTTTCCCTGGCATAACCCTGAACGTAAAGCAGCGCGGTCAGGTCGCCATGATTGACCCGCATGTCACATTCCGCCGCAACGGCGGGCTTGGCGTGCAACGCGACCCCCATGCCGGCACGGCTGAGCATGCCCAGATCGTTCGCGCCATCCCCCACAGCGATCACATCCGCCACCCCCAAACCCAACCGTGCTGTGATGTCTTCCAGCGCATCGACCTTGGCTTGCTTGCCAAGGATAGGATCGCCGACCTTTCCGGTCAGCTTGCCGTCAGCCACGATCAGACTGTTGGCGCGGTTCTCGTCAAAACCAAGCGCGTTTGCGACCGACGTTGTGAATGCGGTGAACCCCCCCGATACAAGTGCGGCATAGGCACCGTTCGCCTTCATGGTGGCAACCAGCGTCCGGCCACCAGGCATATAGGTGATCCGCTGTTCCAGAACGCGGGTGATCACCGCTTCGTCCAGACCTTCCAGGAGGCCGACACGTTCGCGCAACGCACCTTCGAAATCCAGCTCTCCGTTCATCGCCCGCGCTGTAATATCCTTGACCCGCGCGCCGACGCCTGCTTCGTCCGCCAGCTCGTCTATGCATTCCTGCCGGATCATCGTGCTGTCCATATCCGCCAGCAGCATCTTCTTGCGGCGGCCTTCGGCGGGCACGATCACCAGATCGACGCCCATCCCCTGACATTCCGCCCAGACATCCCAACGGTTTCCCGGCATCCGCTTCATGTCGAACGTCGCCGCTTCGTCGGGGGACAGCCAGATCGCATCGCCCCCACCCCAGGCATTGCGCAGGCTATCGACCAGCGCAGCCTCAAGCCGGGGTCGTTCAGGTGAGGTTAACAATGTCACACTATGCATGTTCAAGTTTCCGATCCGCGCCAAGCCTGTCGTAAAAAGCGTTCCAAGCGGCGTTCTAACGCTGTTTTCCCGCTTGTGCCAGACCAAGCACCGCTCTAGATCCGGTCTTGGGACACCCTTCCCCAACGAAGGGCGCTTATCTGAAAGGGTAGCTGAAATGGCTATGACGACACCGACGGCGCGGCCGAAGAATCCGCGTTTCTCCTCCGGCCCCTGTGCCAAACCCCCCGTTTATGATCTGACCAAACTTGCCAGCGCGCCTTTGGGCCGCAGCCACCGTGCTGCCCCCGGCAAAGCCAAGCTGCTCGAGGCGATCGAAACCACCCGCGAAATCCTCGGCGTGCCTGCCGACTACAAGATCGGCATCGTGCCGGCGTCTGATACAGGCGCCTACGAGATGGCGATGTGGACCATGCTGGGCGAACGCCCCGCTGAAATGGTCGCCTGGGAATCATTCGGATCCGGCTGGGTCACGGACGCCGTCAAGCAGCTGAAAATCGAACATACCGTCCACACCGCCGACTACGGCGAGATCGTGGATATGGCATCGCTCAACTACGACAACGATGTCTGCTTTACCTGGAACGGCACCACCTCCGGCGTGCGCGTGCCCTCTGGCGATGTCATTCCTGCAGACCGCAAGGGTCTGACGCTCTGCGACGCAACCTCTGCCGCCTTTGCGATGGACCTGCCTTGGGACAAGCTCGATGTGACCACATTCAGCTGGCAGAAAGTGCTTGGCGGCGAAGCGGCGCATGGCATGCTGATCCTCAGCCCCCGTGCGGTTGAGCGGCTGGAAAACTACACCCCCGCATGGCCCCTGCCCAAGATTTTCCGCCTGACCAAAGGCGGGAAGCTGATCGACGGCATCTTCAAGGGCGAGACGATCAACACGCCGTCGATGCTCTGTGTCGAAGATTACCTGCTGGCGCTGGACTGGGCTAAATCGGTGGGCGGCCTTGAAGGTCTGATCGCACGCGCCGATGCAAACACTGCGGCAATCGCGGATTTCGTCAAAGAGCACGACTGGATCGATTTTCTAGCCACGGATCCCGCGACACGCTCCAACACGTCTGTCTGTCTCAAGTTCACCGATGATCGCATTGCCGACGGTGCCGCCTTTGCCAAGGCCGTCGCGAAACGGCTGGCGGACGAAGACGTCGCGCTTGATGTCGGGGCTTACCGCGATGCGCCTCCCGGTTTACGGATCTGGTGCGGTGGCACGGTTGAAACGGCTGATATCAAGGCGATGCTGCCGTGGCTCGACTGGGCTTTCAACGCTGAAATCAACGCCTGAATTTCGCGTAGGGTCGCTCCCAGCCTGCCGTTCTGGCGGAGGCTGAAGGCGACCCCACGCCCCCCATTCATTTTTCATAAGGAGCGCCACACATGGCCCCCAAAGTTCTCATTTCCGACAAACTCTCGGATGCTGCCGTTCAGATTTTCAAGGACCGCGGCATCGACGTCGATTTCCAGCCCGATCTG
>JAGXHB010000169.1 GCA_024636425.1 Roseobacter sp. | reverse complement strand
GCATGGCGATCTGGATGCTTGCAAAGCTGATCTGACGGAACAGGACCGGGCGATTGTCAGCTTCGGTCCTTTCCACACTTCTCCAGTCTAATCCGGGTGCCGCCGGCCCAAAGGGATCTCTGGGCCAGCGGGGCGTGCTTATTCCGGCATCATGGCGCTGACGGCATACATGCCATCGTCGCCTTTCATCAGCATCAGAACGATTTCATCGCCTTCCGCGACCCCTTCGATCTTGGCGTCGGCGGTCAGGGGCATGTCCATCGTCATCGCGGGCCAGCCGATTTCCGGGATGGGCTCGTGGCTGACATTCACGGTCCCGTCTCCGATCGAATTGACCACGGCTTTGGCATGCACGGCACCTTCCATTTTTTCCTCGCTCATCGCCATGCCGGAATGGTCCATGGTCGAATGATTTGTTTGCGCCATCGCCATCGGCGTTGTCAGCGCGAGCACGCAGATCGAGAGTGTGAGGGTTTTCATAGGGCTTCCTTTCAGGTTGGGGTGTTATTCGGCGGGTTGGGTTGCTGCCGGAACATCATCCGACTGCAACAAGCTGCGGTTGACCCGTTTCAGGGACAGCCGCTTCCAGATCACGAAGATCGACGGAATGACAAAAAGCGTAAGCAGGGTGGCGGTTGCCATGCCGCCGATCATCGGGGCGGCGATGCGCTGCATGATTTCGGAACCCGTCCCGCTGCCATACATGATCGGGATCAACCCGGCAAAGATGGTGGCAACCGTCATGACCTTGGGGCGCACGCGGAGCAATGCGCCCTCGAACACGACGTCTTCCACATCAAACGGCGTCATCCTCCGCGCCTCAGCCGCAGCGAGCTTGCGGCGTTTTTCCCACGCAAGGTTCAGGTACAGCAGCATGACGATGGCAGTCTCGACGGCGACACCGGCCAGCGCAATGAACCCGACCAGAACCGCCACCGAGATATCAAAGCTCAGATACCACAAGAACCAGACACCGCCCGCCAGTGCGACAGGCAATGCGGCCAGAATGATACCGACTTCGATCACGCGGTTAAAGGCCATGAACAGCATCAGGGTGATGATCAGCAGAGTTGCCGGTGCCACCAGTTTCAACCGCTCTTGCATGCGCTGGATGTATTCATACTGGCCCGACCAGGTAATTGAATAACCTGCGGGCAACGTGACCCCGGCTGCGACTGCTGCGCGTGCTTCTTCGACATAGCCGCCCAGATCTCGGCCTGCGATGTCGATGAATACAAACCCTGTGCGCCGCGCGTTTTCCGACCGGATCATGCCGGGACCGTCAACGACACTGATGTCGGCAAGCGTGCCCAAGGGAACATGCGCGCCAGACGGCGTGACCACAGGCAGATCGCGCAATCGCTCGGGGCTGTCGCGCCAGTCTTGCGGGTAGCGCAGATTGATCGGAAAGCGTGCCAACCCCGCGACTGACTCCGACACCTGCATGCCCCCGATCGCGGTCTGGACCACGTCCTGAATGTCCCGCACGCTCATCATATACCGTGCGGCGACGTCGCGGTTCGGGTTGATCTCGATGAACCTTCCACCAACCGGGCGCTCGGCATAGGCCGAGGTCGTGCCCTCGATCTGCGATGTGATGCGCTCTACCTCGATGCCGATCTGTTCGATCACGCCAAGGTCCGCGCCGGAAATCTTGACGCCCACCGGGGTCTTGATGCCCGTGGCCAGCATGTCGATCCGGTTCTTGATCGGCTGGATCCAGACGTTCGTCACGCCGGGGATCTGCACGACGCGGTCCAGCTCGGCGCGGATCTTGTCCATGGTCATGCCCGCGCGCCAGTCCGCTTCGGGTTTCAACTGGATTGTCGTCTCGATCATGGTCAGCGGTGCTGGATCGGTCGCGGTATCGGCGCGGCCAAGTTTGCCATGTACCGTCTGCACCTCGGGCACTGTCGCGATCAGCCGGTCAGTTTGTTGCAAGACCTCGCGGGCCTTGCCGATAGACACACCGGGATAAAGCGACGGCATATAGAGGAAATCACCCTCGTTCAGTTCGGGCATGAACTCGGTCCCGATGCGCTGTAACGGCCACCACATCGACGCCACCAGCAGGCCTGCCAGAAACGTCGTGGCCCACGGCCACGCAACAGCGGCATCAAGGAAAGGACGGTAAATCCAGATCACCAGCCGGTTCAGCGGGTTCTTGCGCTCCGGGATGATCCGCCCCCGGACGAAATACCCCATCAGCACAGGCACCAGCGTGATAGACAGGATCGCAGCGGCGGCCATGGCATAGGTCTTGGTAAAGGCGAGCGGTTTGAACAGCCGGCCTTCCTGACTTTCCAGCACGAAGACGGGCAAAAAGCTGACTGCGATGATGGCGAGCGAGAAGAACAGCGCGGGCCCCACTTCCTCGCAGCACTCGGTCACGATGCGCCAGCGGTTCTTGTTGGTCAGCTTCTCGGTCTCAAGCCGTCGGTGCATCGCCTCGATCATGACGATGGCCGCATCGACCATGGCACCGATGGCAATGGCGATACCGCCCAACGACATGATATTCGCATTCACGCCTTGCAGTTTCATGATGATGAATGCCGCAAAGATGCCCAAAGGCAGCGACAAAAGGATCACCAGTGACGACCGCAGGTGTAGCAGGAACGCGGCGCAGACCAGCACCACAACAACGAATTCTTCGGTCAGTTTGTGTTGCAGGTTATCAATCGCGCGCTCAATCACCCCCGCGCGGTTGTAGGTCGTCACGATCTCCACACCTTCGGGCAGACTGGCGCGCAAGCTTTCGATACGGGCTTCAACAGCCTTGATCGTGGACAGCGCGTTGCCGCCCCACCGCAGAATCACGACACCACCCACGGCGTCGCCCTCTCCGTTGAACTCGCCCACGCCACGGCGCATTTCAGGGCCAAGGCGGATGTCAGCGACATCCCCCACGGTCAGGGCCGCGCCGCGGTCGTTCACCATCAGCGGAGCCTTGGCGATGTCGGCCAGCTCATCCACATAGCCGGTCGAGCGGACCATGAATTCCGCCTCTCCCATCTCGATCACGCTGCCGCCAGTTTCACGGTTCGCGCCCTGAATGGCGTTGCGCACCTGTGCCAGCGGTATGTCGTAGGCCCGCAGCTTGTTGGGATCGACGACGACCTGATACTGTTTGACCATGCCGCCGATCGTGGCCACCTCGGACACGCCATCGACGGTTTGCAATTCGTATTTCAGGAACCAGTCCTGAAGGGTCCGCAGCTCTGCCAGATCATGCCCGCCGGTCCGATCAATCAGGGCATATTGATAGATCCAGCCGACACCTGTGGCATCGGGCCCAAGCTGGGGTGACACGCCTTCAGGCAGGTTCGCGGTGATCTGACCCAGATATTCCAGCACGCGGGTGCGTGCCCAGTAAAGATCGGTGCCGTCTTCGAACACGATATAGACATAGCTGTCGCCGAAGAACGAAAACCCGCGTACGTCGCTGGCACCCGGCACCGCCAGCATCGCAGTGGTGATGGGATAGGTGATCTGGTCCTCGACCACCTGTGGGGCCTGACCGGCATAGGACGTACGCACAATCACCTGCACGTCGGACAGGTCGGGGATCGCATCAACAGGTGTGGAGCGGATTGCCCAGACCCCCACCACAGCCATCATGAGCGCCAAGGCGATGACAATCACACGGTTCGCGATGGACGCCCGGATCAGCGCGGAAATCATTGTGTGACCTCTGACGCATTGGCAAAGCCCACCAGCGTCATCGAGAAATCAGGGTTGCGTTTGAGACGCAGGCCGATTTCCTGACCCATCGGCAAGGTTGCCACATCGACAGACGGATCAACGGCAAAATCCATCGTCATGCCGGGCATGCCAATGTCCTTTATTGGACCATGCGTGATATTCGCCATCCGGTTTTCGGCATCAACCACGTTGATCGTGCCGGAAACCACGATGGGCGGCGCTGTCTCATCTGCCTTGGTTTCCGGTGCCGCCGGTGCTGACATCTGCTCTGACATCTGCATTGTATCGGACATGCCCTCGCCGCGCACGGCAACGATGGTGAACAACCCGTCTTCGCCCTCGGACAGGTCAAACTCGACAGGTTGATCAAGTGGCACATCCTTGGCTTCGATCCCGTCGACAGCCATGTCCATCTGCATCGCGGGCCACCCCAAAATGGGGATCGGGTCATGCGCCACCGTCAGCTTTCCGTCGCTGGTCACGCTCAAGACACGGCCCTTGCCGGTTGCAGCAATGCCGTCATCGCTGCCAAGCGCGATCAGGCTCAGCACCCCGTCGGCACCACGGGCCGCCTGAAATGCAACCTCTTGGCCCTCAACCAACCCATCGAGCAAAACGTCAGATCGCACCGCGAAACGCGATGTCATTGCTGGCCAGTCGAGCGCCTCCAGCACATCGTGACTGATTGTGGCCACCCGCGTGCCGGCATCCAGTGCCACCAAAGTACCTGTGCCGCGCGCAGGTGCGGCGTCGGTCGGCGCCATGCGCATCAGTCCGGCGCTCAGCGCGCTTTCGCTGTCGATCAGGAACTGCGCCGATGCGACCACCTCTTCCCCGGCGGCAAGACCTTGAATGACTTCGGTTCTGCCGCCCTCGCCAAAACTGTCGCGCAGGCCAGTGGTGATCAGACGCGGCTTGAACGTGCCTTCGCCAGTTTTCAGGATGACGCGTTCCGCCGAGCCGGTGCGAATGATCGCCTCGGTCGGGACTGTCAGCGCCATATGTGACTGGTTCGGGATCAGACTGACGCTGCCGAACATGTTGGGGCGCAGCAGACCTTCCGCATTATCAAAACGCAGGCGCACTGGCAATGTGCGCGTCTTGGCGTCAAGTTCGGGATAGATGTAGTCGATCTTGCCCTCGAAGGTGCGCCCGCTGAGATGGTCGAACCTTGCCACCGCATGCATATCGTCGGTCAACCGCGCCATATCACGTTCAAACACATCGACGATCAACCAGACGGCAGTGGTGTCCGTCAGCGACATTGCCCGCACGTTGGGCTGCAGATACATCCCTTCGGCCGCTTCGATCGAGATGACAACACCGTCCTGCGGGGCCAGCACTTCGATGTTCCGCGCGATCTCTCCCGTATTTTCAACACGTGCGATCTGCGCATCGCTCATACCAAGGCTGCGCAACTTACCCCGTGCCGCCTCGACAATGCGACGATCCCCGGCCTGAACGGCGCGGATCAGATCGCCGGAAGAGGAACCGATGATCTGCGAGAACATCTCGAACAGCACATCGCCTTTGCGCACTTGATCCCCCAAGGCGCGCACGTTGAGCTTTTCGATCCAGCCATCGACGCGGGTGTGAACATGGCTGGTCAGATGATCGTCATACCGGACGAAACCTACCGTTTCGATATGGCGGGCAATCTCGGTTGATTGCGCAACAGCGGTTCGCACGCCGATCGCGTTGATTTCGGCGCTGGACAGCGTCACCTCGGCTGGATTACCGACAGGTTCTTGCCCCGCCATGACCGGGATCAGATCCATCCCCATGGGTGATTTTCCCGGTCCCGGTTGCCTGAAATTCGGATCCATTGGTGCAACCCAATAGAGAATTTCCGCATCACCGGATTCCGCTGTCTCGGCTGGGTTCAAGTAAAGTCTTTCAAGAAATACGCCGCCTGCCACACCGGCAGCGAGTGCCAAAACACCCAAGGCTGAATATCGTCCACGCATGGTCACACCTCGACCGCGGCCCCGTTACTGAAGCCGTGTTTGATCAATTACAAACGTGCGGCCCACAAGTAGGGATCACGCACCCGGAATTCATCAAATCTGTTGAGGGGGACGGTCTTTGGTGGCGCGTGAAACTGAGGGCAAATGGATACCACGATCTGTCAACTGCTTGTTGGTCAGAAACGCTTCGGATGCCACAAGCGCGAAAGGTGTCGACGCTTCCTGATAGCAGCAGACAGACGACATGCAATGCAACGCACTGCGGTGGTCTTCATGGTCTAAAGAAGAGGCTTGCGACGAGGTTGACATCTCGTGATGGCCCATAGCTGCATGGTCCATCTGGTCGGATGTCATCGGGTGCGAAATGGTGGTCATCTGCGCTGCGGCAACGCTTGGCAATATGGCGTTCAACAGCAACGCAAGAACAAGGACAAATACCCTCATCTCGCGCAGACTGGTCCAAAGTCCGCATTTTGGCAAAGCGTTGTTCATAAGGCAGTCTTTGCTTTGAAACGTACCGGTTTCAAGTCAGAACTTCGTGATAGACGGACAAGATTGTGAAACGAAGAACGCAGCGCAGCATAGCGCCACACGACAGTATTCCGAAACACGAGGGTCAGAGTATCGGGGGTCGCAGCAACGTGAGTGGGAAATTGATCTCGCAGGTTGTCCGATCGGGAAAACCGTTTCATGGTGAGGGGGTACGTGTTCCTATGGTGGGACACGGAACTTGAGCGTTTGTCACTGCTGGGGAGAGCGGGGGCCGGCGCTGACCTTGGGAGGGGTACATTAATGTCAAAAGAATTCGATTTCGTCATCGTTGGGGGCGGATCTGCCGGCGCCGTGATCGCAACACGTCTGAGCGAGGATACAGGATGCAGCGTTGCGTTGGTGGAGGCTGGCGGGCCGCCGCCCGATCACGAGATGATGCCTGCCGCCGTCGCGTCGCTTCAGCTTGATCCGCAGTTCGACTGGATGTTCACCGCCGATCCCGGCAACGCAGGTCTGGGATTGCGCGACAAGCGGATGGCGGTCCCGCGCGGCAAGATGCTGGGGGGCTCTTCCGGGTTGAACTACATGGCCTATGTCCGCGGTCATCCGGGCGATTTCGATCATTGGGCAGCCCAAGGTGCCACGGGGTGGAGCTATGACGATGTGCTGCCCTATTTCATCAAGAGCGAAGATCTGAAGCCCAGCAACGAGATCGCCATCGACAGCGAGGCGCATGGCACGGGCGGGCCGCTTGGCGTCTCCGTCCGCTCGCCTGTGATTCCGGCGTCGCGTGATTTCGTCAAGGCAGCAGAGACGACGGGGATCCCGACGGGCGACTATAATGGTCGCAATCGCGGCGGTGCTGCGGGGGTGGCATCGCTGTTCCAGACCACCACCCGCAACGGCATGCGCTCCAGCACGTACCGCGCCTTTCTGCAGGGTCCGGTTGAAAGCCGCAGCAACCTGACGATCATCCCGCACGCCCATGTGACAAAGGTCGTGCTGTCGGGCGACGCAGGGAACCGCACCGCGACCGGGATCGAATACCGTGATGCGGAAGGTGCCACACACAGCATCACCGCAACGCGCGAGGTTATCCTGAGCGCCGGCGCTGTCGGGTCACCCCAGATCCTGATGTTGTCGGGCATCGGGCCACGCCGCGAGATCGAAGCGGTCGATATCGAATGTCTGCACGAGCTGCCGGGCGTGGGGAAAAACCTCAAGGATCACCTGCATTGCCCGCTTTTCTTTGAGGCCGCCGGGATCGGGCTGCCCGTCGCACAGGTCGGCATCTCGGCAGGTCCGGATGCCTTGCGCGCGCCTGCGGGTCCGTTGCCTGCGGATCCTGCCGACGACGCATCCTTGCCACCCGAACTGGCAGACCTCAAAGCAGAGGCAGAGCGGCGCCTGACAGAGTGGACACAGACGGGCGAAAGCCTCGTGTCATCGTCGCTTTATGATGCAGTGGCCTTCTTTTCGACCGGCTTGGGGGACGAACACAGCCATGATGCACAGATCGGCTATGTGCCCTGCGGGTACGACGCCAGTCTTTTAGGCGAACGCTTGCGCATAGATCTTGACACATTCTTCGCGGATCCGGCCAAGACACTGGCCGCCGATCAGGAGAACATGCTGCTGCTTGCCAACCCCGTCCTGCCGCACAGCAAGGGCGAGATCGTGCTGGAGAGCGCTGATCCGATGGCCCCCCCAATCATCCGGATGAACTATTTCACCGATCCCCATGATCTCAAGGTAATGGTCGCGGTGATGCGCAAATGCCTTGATATTGCGGCGAACTGGCCGGGCGAGATTCAGCCGGGGCCGCTTAACGTGCCGCCGGCGCTGGCCAAGAAGCACGGTTATGTCGAAGGTGGTCCGCTCAGCGATGCGTTGCTGGAAAACATGGCCCTGCACTATTCCACGACCGTCTATCACCTGTGTTCTACCTGCCGGATGGGTGAGGTCGTCGATCCGGAGCTGCGGGTGAACGGCATCGCCAATCTTCGGGTGGCTGATGCAAGTGTGATGCCCGATATCATCAGCGGCAACACCAATGCGGCGTCGATCATGATCGGCGAGAAAGCGTCAGACATGATCATCGCCGAATACGCTCTCAAGCAAAGCGATGCGGCCTGACAGGTAAGTGAAAGAACGACCGGAGGGCCGGAAACGGCCCTTCACCCCCCCATGTCCGGGACGTTTGCCTATCCCCCAAACCCCGTGCGGCCCCTGCTGGACGTGCCAAAGCCCCCACGGGAGGCCGCCGTGGCGCGGGTCATCGGCGTTTTCCCTGCCGTTGTCGCAGGGCGGGTGAATTGGGAGGTGTTCAGCTTTGCAGCCCCGCTGTTGGTCGAAAAAACGCTGGAGCGCGCCGCATTGGTATACCGCCCGTCCGAGGTTTTATAGAGCGGTTGCGCCGCTGACATCCCTGCCCGTCCCCCCAGCATGTTGCCGATAAGATAGCCTGCCAGAAGCGGCATGAAGATGCCCCCTGACCCGCCTTGACTTGTGGTCGCTTCAGAGCCGCAGGCCCCTTCGCCATGCTGCTCTTCGCAGACTGCGAGGCTGTCATAGCGGGGCGCGGATTCCACATGCAGGGTTTCTGCCTCCGCAAAGAACGTCCGGCAGTCTTCTGCGGTGAAAATCCCGCTGTTGGGCGCTTCGTCAATGCAGCTTTGCATATCGGGGAAAGCGGCCGCATCCACCTGTTCCTCGCGGCAGCCAGCGACGGCAAATGCTGCCGCTCCGACAATAGCGATGGCAACCCGTTTCGAGCGTTTGGTCATGAGGATCCTGCTTTCTTCAACATGGCGTTAATCCCTGGGGTTCATGCAGTGATGTAGTGCGGTTTGAACCGGGACAAATCTTGGGTGATGCGGGAGCGGTCTTCGCGGATACCGATGCCCGCACAGGTCTGTCCGATGACCCAAGCACCGACGACCGGGCGAAACCCGTCGAATTGCGGCAACGGCGCATAGGCCTGCACGATGCGAGGGTGTTGGGAATACTCGGTATTCTTCGACTGCTCGATGATTTTGCCGGATTGCATGATCGAGACAGAGGCACCTTCCCGCGACAGGATCGGCTTGCGCACATGGGCGGCCTCCAGTTCGGCCTCGGCCCGCGCGAGGATGGCAGAGGTCTTTCCCCGGCCCGAAGCAGCATTGTCCACGTCCGCCTCGAAAAACGCAGGCAAGAGGTTCGGATGCCCCTCGAACATCTCCCAGAGCACCGGCAAAAGCCCCTTGTTGGACAGCAGCGACTTCCACGCAGGCTCAAGAAACAGACACCCTGATCCGGCAATGTGGTCGGCATAGTCATCGCGGAGCAGGTCTTCCCACGGGTAGAGCTTGAACAGAACAGCGATCCGACGGTCCTCATCATCCAGAAACTGGCCATCATCGCTAAGCGCGATCTTGTCGAGATCGCAGTAATGCGCGCCCAGCCCGGCGTCACGCGCGGCCCAGCCTAAGGCTTCAACCGTTCCATAATCCTCAGGGTTACCCGCTACGGCGGTAAAGTGCAGGTTGCTCCCGGTCTCGAAAACCTCGCCAAACCGGGCGACCAACGCTTCGTGGATCCCGTTGAACTGGTCCGCCCCCTCTGGCAGCACGCCTTCTCGCAATTGATCCTCAAGCCATTGCCACTGAAAGGCCGCGCTTTCATAAAGCGAGGTCGGCGTATCGGCATTATACTCCAGAAGCTTGGCGGGCGTCTGTCCGTCATAGGCGAAATCGAACCGCCCGTAGATTTCAGGATCGCCCCGGTTCCAGCTTTCTGCGACAAGATCGCGGTGCGCTTCGGGGATCGCAAGCTGCTCCATCAGGCTTTCGCTGGCGATAATATGGGCGACGGCCTCCCGGCACATGGCATGAAGCTCGGTTGCAGGATCCTCCAACCCGCTCTCGATCTGATCGAGCGAGAACGCATAGGCCGAGGATTCATCCCAGTAGGGTTCGCCATGCATATCGGCAAAAGTAAATCCGACCTCTTGGGCATGAGCGCGCCAGTTGGCCCGTTCGGGCAATGTGATCTTTTGCATACGGGCGCTCCCTGCTTTCCGCAAATCGTTTAGTTGGTTTTCAATCAGGCAACCAGTCATGGTTTGGACGAATGCCGAACGTTTGAACAAATCTGTCCACCCCCAGCACTTCAGAACTCAGGCCAAGCGGGCCCTATGTCTCTGCCTTGTTTGCAAACAAGGTTCGCTGCTTTGCCTTCATGTACGTCCAGGCAATAAAACGACTGGTTTTCTGTCCCTGTGCCATGTCGACGACTTTGTATTCGGCAACTTTGGCCTTTCCCAAAATTCGATGGAGAGGCTGCAGGTTATCTTTTTTCGAGACAAGCGAGGTAAACCACAGGCATTGGTTTGCGAATTCCATGCTCTGTTCAACCATGCGGGCGATAAACTTTATCTCGCCTCCCGGATACGAAAGTTCAGCGTTTTGACCACCAAAGTTGAGCTTGGTTGACCGTCCTTTGCCAAGGCTTGCCCATTTGCGTTGGGTTCCCTTGCTCGCTTGTTCGATCGACCCGTGGAAAGGCG
>JAGXHB010000168.1 GCA_024636425.1 Roseobacter sp. | reverse complement strand
TAGTCGAAAGACCACCCCGACCGTCGCGGCACACGAAACGCCAGCATCGGCTTGAGCCAGGGGGACGCGAACCGGTCAAGGTCAAGAGCCTCATGGACGCCTGAGACAGTCTCTCCGTGTAACACAGTCTTGACGACAGAGCGGGAATAGAAAGGTGCGTCCAGCATGGCCATGACCTGTTTTGGCGTGTGGCCCGGATCAGCGCGTGTTTCGCGGCGCACCTGCCAGTTGGAATTCTTGAACCTGACCGCGGGCGGCGCGCTGCCGATGCTGGCGTTTCCGGTGCGGTCGAAATCGATCGCCATATCCAGCGTTGTCCCGTCGCGCCGGTCTGCATCATAAATACACGTTGCCCCTCTGGTCGTCGGATAGCGCCCCCACGTCCAGAAGCTGAAATCCTCCTCCAGCGCGCGGGTGCCGAAATTGGCGTCGAAATATCCATGACCTGACCATTGCCAGCCCGGTGCCTCAAGCTGCACATCAATGTCTGACACCGGAGCAAAGGGTCGCCAAACATGCGCACCGTCAGGGGTCAGCGCAAGCTCTACGCTCGTGATCGCGCGGGGGGAAACCGTAATCGTGCCGCGCACGCGTGAAATGACGGGGGGGCCGGAAACCTCGTCCACCTCGATGATCAGCTTGCCATCTTGCCAGCGCATGGACGATGGACCGACGGTCAGTTGGTCCGGTGTCTGGCGCAGTGCGGAACGGCCCCGGTCGGTCATGGTGAACCGCCCGCCCTTGCCATATGTGGCGACATTGATGCAGCAGTGATTGGCGGGATCCTTGCGGCCCGACCATGCGTACCAGGGACTGAAAACAGACCCTATGAAGCCGATGATCGAGATGGCCCGGGTGCCATCGTCGCTGACCCCGTCGACATACCACCAGGCATATCCGTTTGCGGGAACGTCGAGGTCAAAGCAAGGTCGCTCAAGATCGTGTCGGCCGCGTGCTTGCCTGAGAGGGCTGCCATCGGCAGACCGGCCCCCGGATGCGCCCCCCCGCCCGCCAGATACAGACCCGTCATTCCTGTCCGCGCCGTGGGTCGCGCAAAGGCTGCCATCATCCCATGTGGGGATCGCCCGTACAGCGCCCCGTCCGAGTGTGGAAACAGCCGCTGAAACGTCAGCGGTGTGCTGAGCGTCCGTTCCAGCGGCGTCGGACTGAAGGTCAGCCCGAACTGCCGCAGTCGGTTGAAGATCAAGGGGTGGCATGTCGCGTCTCCTGCATCGGTCGGCTGTGTGGTGGGTGGCGCGTTCAGGATAATCTCGAACCGCTCGTTTTGGGGGTGGGGCTGGCCGGTGCCGCGATCCTGCGCACAGATATAAAGACTGGGGTCATCTGGCAAACGGCCCGCCGCCAGCGCATCAAATTCGGCCCGCGGATCATCGCCGAAAAAGACCGTATGATGCGCCAGATCGGGGCCTTGCGGTTCAGCGGCAAAGGCATAGACGCAAGCCGACAGGCTGCGGGGGCTGGTGGCTGTGAGGGGCACTGCCTGTTGCGCGGTGTGCCCCATTGCCCCTTTTACCAAGGCTTGCGGGTCACCGTTGAAGACCACTGCATCAGCTGGCACACGCATGCTGCTGGCCGTAACGTAGGCTGCGCGCCCGCCCTGCGATTCGATCCGCTTTACATCGACGTTGTAGTGAAACGTTGCACCCTTGCGCTTGGCCAGCGTCTCGATCGTGCGGGCAAGCTGGTGCATGCCTCCTTTCACGGTCCAGACACCCTGCGCTTCGGCATGCCAGATCAAACCGAGGATCGCTGGTGACTGATAGGGCGAGCCGCCCACATAGGTGGCGTAGCGGCCAAACAATTGCGCCAGCTTCTTTTCACTAAAATGACTGTTGAGCATCCCCGCGAGCGTTTTGAGCGGGGCCATTGCAGGGATCAGCGCGGGATTGCGCATCACATGTCTGACCAGCCCTTTGACCGAAGGTTCCGGTGCCCGCATCATAGGCAGGTCAAACCCGTCGAACAGCATTTCTGCCTTGTTAGAGAACGACTCAAACTCTGATCGCGCCTTCGCGCCAAAGGCGGTCTCAATGTTGCGCGCGCTTTGATCGGGGCTTGCGTCCAGATCAAGGTTTGTGCCGTCAGACCAGTAATGCCGTGCCAGCAGCGTCTGGCGGTTCAGGGCCAAATGGTCGTCCAGCCGTTCACCCACATCGGCGAACAACTGGTCAAAGACGTGGCGCAGGGTCAAGACCGTAGGCCCTGTATCCACCGGCCCTGCGTCCGAGGGGAGAGTGCGCAATTTACCACCGGGCGTCCCCGACCGCTCCAGCACGGTCACGGCGCAGCCCGCATGAGCCAGACGCAAGGCGGCTGCAAGGCCGCCGATACCGGCACCGATCACCACCACCCTATTTTTTACTGCAGTCAAAATCTTGCCCTCACTCAGCCGATTGTTGACTCGAAGCTGCAATGTGTCCAGTATAGTTTACAGTATGGTGTAAATTACACTGGACATACAGAAAAATTAGCGGAGGCGTGCGTGTTGGGATTTTCTGAGCGGATCGAAACAGCAGTCTCTGACGCCATCCGGCTGGGGCAGACGGGATCAACGCCGGCCAAGCTGAAATCAGCGTTACATTATGCTGTCTCACCAGGGGGCGCACGGATCAGGCCGACGATCCTGCTGGGCGTGGCGGCCGCCTGCGGCGAAGACCACCCCGAGATTTCAAACGCAGCCGCCTGCGCGCTCGAGCTTATTCATTGTGCGTCTCTGGTGCATGACGATCTGCCTTGCTTCGATGATGCCGATACCCGTCGCGGCAAGCCTTCGCTGCACCGCGCCTATTCAGAACCGCTGGCTGTTCTGACGGGGGACAGTCTGATTGTCATGGGGTTCGAGGTGCTTGCGCGCGTTGCCCCGCTTGATCCTATGCGGTCGGCTCAGCTGGTTCTGACGCTGGCCCGCAAGACCGGAATGCCCGGCGGTATCTGTGCCGGGCAGGGTTGGGAAAGCGAAACCGACGTTGACCTCATGGCCTATCATTCTGCCAAGACCGCCGCCTTGTTTGTAGCTGCGACCCAGATGGGTGCGATCGCGGGCGGGCAGGATCCCGATGCGTGGGAAGAGCTTGGCCAGCGTATCGGCGCAGCCTTCCAGATTGCCGATGATCTGCGCGATGCCCTTTACGATTCTGAAACGCTGGGCAAGCCGACAGGGCAGGACGCACTTCATGCACGGCCCAACGCGGTGGCGCAATTCGGCGTCGAGGGAGCAATCGAAAAGCTGAAGGATTCCTTGGGCGGTGCGATTGCGTCGATCCCGTCTTGCCCGGGCGAGGGGCATCTGGCGCAGATGGTGCAGTCTTATGCCAAGCGTCTTACGCCTGTACATCCAGCGAAACAGACGGTCCCCGGCGAATAGGATCGCGGCGGCTATGACCGATATCTCGATGCCATCAAAATCCGATCCTGCCAGACGCGGTCTGTCGGCGCGTATCAACCGTCTGCTGGCGGCCCCTGCGTTTCAGGCATGGGCGGCACGCTTCCCCCTGACTCGCCGGATGGTGCGCCGCGATGGCGAGGCGCTGTTCGATCTGGTGGCGGGGTTCTGTCATTCGCAAGTATTGATGGCGCTGGTTGATCTGCGCATTCCTGACATGCTGATGGATGGTCCGATGACCGCGAGCGCGCTGGGCCATCGCTGCCGTATCCCGCCGGACCGAATGGCCGTGATGCTGCGGGCCGCTGTCTCGATGAAGTTGCTCAAGTCGGGGCGGCAGGGCACGTTCAGGCTGGCGCGCAAGGGTGCTGCGCTGGTCGGCGTGCCAGGGCTGCGCGAGATGATCCTGCATCATAGTGTTCTTTACGGTGATCTTTCCGACCCCGTTGCGTTCTTCCGGGGTGAGGTTGAAACGCAGCTTGCAGGGTTCTGGCCCTACGTGTTCGGTGCGGATGGCCAAGGTGATCCCGATGTCGCGGCGACCTATTCCAACTTGATGGCGCAAAGCCAGTTGATGGTCGCGCAAGACACGCTGAGCGTTGTTTCGCTGCGGGGGGTCAAGACGTTGATGGACGTCGGCGGCGGCACTGGTGCGTTTTTGCGCGCAGCACTTCAGACCAGCCCGAAGCTTCACGGCGTGCTGTTCGACCTGCCAGAGGTCGTCGCGGGCACGCCTGAAACCCCACTGTCTGACCGAATCACGGTGCAGGGCGGATCGTTCCGCCATGACGCGTTGCCGAAAGGGGCAGATGCCATCAGCCTGATCCGGATTCTTTACGATCATGCCGATGAAACTGTCGCCTCGCTGATTGGTGCGGTTTATGCAGCCCTTCCGACAGGGGGCAAGCTGATTATATCGGAGCCGATGACCGGTGGCGATACACCCCAACGTGCAGGTGATGCGTATTTTGCCCTTTATACGATGGCGATGCGCACCGGCAAAGCACGTTCGGCGGCAGAGATTTCAGACATCTGTCACAAGGCCGGCTTCAGCCAGATCCGCGCTTTGAAAGCCCCTCGTCCTTTCATCACATCAGTGGTCGTCGCGACAAAGACTGCGACAATCTGACAAGATAAGTGTCAACATAAGTTGACAGATTGATTTGTAATGGTAAGCTTACATAAGGCCCAGAAAGACTGACTGATTCAGCGATGGGCGGAAAAATCTCTGGGAGGGATTTTCGTGAAGACCCAAGCTGTCATCCTTGAAGGGCCACACAAGATAGGGGTGCAAACCCTGTGTCTCAACGCCCCCGATGCGCAGGATCTTGTGGTTGAAATCACACATTCCGGTATCTCTACCGGGACGGAAAAGCTTTTCTATACCGGTCAGATGCCACCGTTTCCCGGCATGGGCTATCCGCTCGTTCCCGGCTATGAGGCCTTGGGCGAGGTGGTCGAGGCTGGCCGTGACACGTCGTTCAAGCCGGGTGATACCGTTTTTGTGCCGGGTGCAAACTGCTATACGGATGCGTTCGGTCTCTTCGGCGGTGCTGCCAAGCGGCTGGTGACAAAATCTGACCGCGTGACCAAGATTGACCGTGCTTTCGAGGCGGAAGGTGCCTTGCTGGCGCTGGCCGCGACGGCACGTCATGCGATGGCGGGGCAGGGTAAGGCCGTGCCCGATCTGATCGTCGGTCATGGTGTTCTGGGCCGTTTGCTGGCGCGGTTGACCGTCGCCGCCGGTGCGCCCGCGCCCACCGTTTGGGAAATCGACGCGCAGCGCAGCACCGGTGCCGTCGGCTACGAGGTCATTCACCCCGACGCCGATCCGCGCAAGGACTACCGGTCAATTTATGATGCTTCAGGCAATGCCGATCTGTTGAACGACCTGGTTGGCCGCATTGCGCGCGGCGGCGAAATCGTTCTGGCGGGGTTCTATACCCAGCCGCTCAGCTTTGCGTTTCCGCCCGCTTTTATGAAGGAAGCGCGGTTCCGCATCGCAGCGGAATGGCAGCCCGATGACCTGATCGCCACCCGCGCGCTTGTGGAAAGCGGCGCGCTGTCGCTGGCGGGTCTGATCACACACCAACAACCGGCGGCCAATGCGCCGACCGCCTACGAG
>JAGXHB010000167.1 GCA_024636425.1 Roseobacter sp. | reverse complement strand
GCCAGACCGACCATCAGGGTCGGCCAGATCGTTGATGAACTCATGCGCCTGTGCTTGCTTTGCAGCCGAGATCACCTCGGCTTCGGTCGCGTCGGGACGACCATAAAGGATATTCTCGCGGATGGACCGATGCAAAAGCGCACTGTCTTGCTGAACCATCCCGATATTCTGGCGCAGGCTGTCTTGGGCGACAGTCGTGATGTCCTGTCCGTCAATCAGAATACGCCCGCCTTCGGGGTCGTAGAACCGCAGCAAAAGCTTGACCAGCGTAGACTTGCCCGCACCTGACCGTCCGATAAGGCCGATCTTTTCACCCGGTGCCACTGTCAGATCGACTTTATCAAGACCGCCGGACCCGCGCCCGTAGTGATGTGTAAGCGCCTTCATCTCGACACGCCCTTCGGTCAGGGCAAGCGGCTTAGCACCGGGATCATCCACGAGGGTAATGGGTTGAGCAATGGTTTCCATCCCCTCGGACACGACGCCAAGCTGCTGAAAGAATGTGGAAAGCGCCCACATGATCCAGGCCGTCATCGAATTCAGCCGCAGCGTCAGCGCCGTTGCAGCTGTAACGGCACCAACGGAGGCGTGACCCGCAGACCACAGGAAAAAGGCCCATCCGACCACACCCACGATCAGGAACCCGTTCAGTACAACAAGGCAGACGTCCATCACCGTGAAAATGCGCATCTCCTTTTGAAAGGTCTGACGCGCGGTTTCGATTGCGGATTTGGCATATTGCACCTCGCGGTCATGGTGCGCGAACATCTTGACCGAGTGGATATTGGTATAGCTATCGACGACGCGCCCGGTGACAAGCGACCGGGCATCCGACGACGCTTTTGACGCAGGACCGACACGCTTGATTGTCCACCGTGTCAGCGCGGCATAAAGGATAAACCATAGCACCAAAGGCACCAGAAGCTGCCAATCCGAGGTGGTCAACAAGATCGCGGCACCGATCAGATACGCCAGAGAATAGGAAATCGCGTCGAAAACCTGAAAAACCACCTCGCCCGCGGCGGGGGGTGTCTGCATGATGCGATTGGCGATGCGACCTGCAAAATCATCCTCGAACCACCCGACGGATTGCCGCAAAACCTGACGATGTGCCCGCCAGCGGAACAAGGTGCCGTAGTTCGGCATGATCGCATTGTTCAGCAGCAACACGTCCAGCGCCTGCAGCAAGGGCCGCAAGATCAGGATGAACAGCGCCACAAGAATGAATTCGGTGCCATATGTATTCCACACCTCGGCAGGAGAGCCGTTCAGCAGATCGACCAGCCGACCCATGTAATAGATCAACCCGATTTCAATCGCAGCCACGACAACCGACATCACGCCCGTGATTACGAAGACCTTTTTAAACGGTACACTATAGGCGCGAAAGAACGGCCAGAGACGCGTGGGTGGCGTATCCTGTTCTGG
The DNA here is from genome assembly GCA_024636425.1 of Roseobacter sp. Classification (GTDB taxonomy): domain Bacteria; phylum Pseudomonadota; class Alphaproteobacteria; order Rhodobacterales; family Rhodobacteraceae; genus Sulfitobacter. The sequence goes on along the minus strand of JAGXHB010000167.1, from coordinate 6,241 downwards.
GTAATCGACATAGGGATCGACAAGATTCTCGAAAAAGCGAAACATCAACGGCCTGCATTGGTTAATATGCCTACCTTATAAAGTGCTCGTTTCCCGAAAGACCACACCGCGCGTTACATATCCGGAGTGTTGAGTAGATTTTCACGTGTGGCGGTGAAACCGGACGCGATCCATCGGGCCTCAAGCTGTTTCAGTCGCTGTCCAAGATCGGGACCGGAATAGGCAGGCATCAGATCAGCCCCGCGAAGGGGGAACACAGCGTGAGCTGCAAGATTTATCGTCTCCAACATGGAGGCTTCCGGCGGCGTCTCCGCAAGACACGCACGCAGCAGCATCACGCCTTGCCCTATTTCGACACCGTGGCGATACGCGACTTCAGCCAAGGTCTGCCCTCCGAACGCAGCCTCGCGCAGAATGGCAAGCGTATTGCTGTCTGCCTTGCTCAGCCGCAGTCTCTCGGCGACATTTCCGCCACCCAAACCCGCCAGCCGGACCTTCCAGTTCGGAGCGAGACCCATAGCCCCTTCGAAGTGGATCAGCATACCCAACCAGCGGTCATCAGACCCCGGCAAGATGACAGGCAAAACGCCTGTTTGTCGCATGGCCGCCACGGCGGGGGCCGGGTCAGGTGCGGCAAGCAGCTTCTGAAGTTCTGCGCCAATCCGCTCTGCCGATAGCGTCTCTAAACCGTCGGTATTTGCTGCAATCGCTGCCAGTGCGTCCGGGTCGAACCCCTGATCGGGATCGGCATACCACGCGCAGAAGCGGAAATATCGAAGCGTCCGCAGATAATCTTCGCGGATACGGGCGTCAGCGTCTTCGATAAAGCGCACGCGGCGGGCACGCAAATCCGGCAACCCTTCCAGCGGATCAATCACGCGACCGTCTGGATCCGCGTAAAGCGCGTTCATCGTGAAATCCCGCCTGCGGGCATCGTCGTCGATACTGTCTGAAAACGCGACGACTGCGCGGCGCCCGTCGGTTTCAACATCACGCCGAAAGGTCGTGACCTCGAACCCCTTGCCGCCGCTGACCACTGTCACAGTTCCATGCGCGATGCCCGTGGGCACCGCCTTGAGCCCGGAGCGGTCCGCCAGCGCCATCACGCGTTCCGGCAGCGCATCTGTCGACATATCAACATCGCTGTCGGGCAAGCCCATCAGCGCATTTCGCACGCACCCGCCAACAAAGTAAATCCTGTGCCCGCCAGCTTGCACGGCATCGCACACCGCCTGCGCATCTGCATCGGCAAGCCAGCTTGTGCTGGCCGGAAGGGTCAGGTCATGCGGTCTGTCCATGCACGCAACATACGCGCGGTTGCCCCCCAAATGTAATAGGGACCGTAAGGAACAACGTAATAGTGGCGTAAATTTCCACGCCAGAGGCGCGATTGCACCAGATAGTTCTCCGGATTCAGCACATGCGACAAGGGCACAGTGAACACTTCTTCAACTTCGCCGGGTTCGGGAACAATCTGGAAAGCGCCCCTGACAAAGGCGATGACGGGGGTCACCTGAAAGCTGGTCACCGTCTCATGTGGCGGCAGCGTGCCTAGTACGTCGACCAAATCTGTGGGAAGGCCGATCTCCTCGCGGGCTTCGCGAAGGGCGGCGGCAACCACATCGGCATCACCCTCGTCCTGCTTGCCGCCGGGAAAGGCGATTTGCCCCGGATGATGCTTCAGCGCCGACGACCGCTTGGTCAGGATCAGCTCGAGCCGTCCGTTCTTTTCGATGATCGGTGCCAGAACACCGGCAGGCCGCAGCTTGCGGTTTTCTGGCAGAACGACATCCTTGTTCAGGTCGAAATCGGACGACGTGACGCCGGTCTGCGCCAATGCCGTCCGAAAGTTTTGAATCTGGTCAGCTGCCACTTGCTGTTTCAGCCTCGAACCCGAGCGTGTCTGGATCAAGGTCGTAATGAGCCCCACAAAACTGGCAGTCTGCGGTGACGCGGCCCTCGTCCGTTGTCATCTTTTCGATGTCCTTGCTCGAATAGATCGACAGGCTTTGCCGGACGCGATCTTCCGAGCAGGTGCACCCGAACCGGACAGCCTGCGGATCATAGACGCGCGGCGTCTCCTCGTGAAACAGGCGCAACAGCAGGTCGGTTGGCGGCAAGGATGGGCCGATCAGCTCCAACGCATCGACCGTATCAAGCAGGACGTTCGCACGGCGCCAGTTCTCGCCTTCTTCTCCGTCTACCAGATCTTCTGCACGCAGCAGATCGCCGGACCCTTCGCCAGATGCGGCGAAGGGGGATGCTTTCGGCATATGCTGCAACATCACACCGCCCGCACGCCAATGTTCTGCTTCGTTCGGGGTCGAAGACTTGCCAAAGCTAAGCTGGAACCGTGTAGGCAACTGTTCGGACTGCGCAAAATACGCTTCGGCACAGGCGGACAGCGACCCACCGACCAGCGGCGTGATCCCCTTGTAAGGAGTCATTCCCTTACCTTGATCGATCATGATCGCGAAATAGCCCGTACCCACTTGATCAAAGGCTGGCGCGTCGGTGATCCGGTCGGCATCATAGCTGGCGTAAGAACGGATCCGCGCGGGCTCCCCCGCGTCGGTCGGACCATAATAATCGGTCGCGATCATGCGCACGGGACCATCGGACTGGACCTGCAACTGCAACTTCCAACGCAGATCGATGGACTGGCCGATCAGTGCCGCCAGCAATGCCATTTCGGCAACGAGGGCTTCGACCTTCTCGGGATAGTCATGCTGACGCAGGATACCCTCCAGCACCCCGTCCAGACGCGCCACACGGCCACGAATGTCGGATGCATCGAGTTGAAAGGGCAGAACAGTATCGTCCCACGCGATTTTGTTTCCTTGGGTCATAAGACTTTCCTTACCGGCAGACGGTTGGCATACCGCGTCTATATAAGGGCAACAAGCCATAGGAAAAGGGGGCACCAGATGATGCGCAGGATAGGAGAACCGCCCCGCGCGGACAAGAAATACACGCTGCGCCCCGGCGCCTATGCGATTTTGCCCCTGAAAGGCCGGTTTCTGATGACCGCGCAACTGACGCCAAAGGTCGATCTGCAACTGCCGGGCGGCGGCATTGATCCGGGCGAATCACCCCTTCAGGCGCTCCACCGCGAGGTGATGGAAGAAATCGGCTGGACCATCGCACGGCCCCGCCGTCTGGGAGCCTTCCGACGCTTTACCTATATGCCCGAGTACGACCGTTGGGCTGAAAAACTATGCCACGTCTATGTTGCCCGCCCTGCCCGCCAGATCGCAGACCCGATAGAGCCTGATCATGTGACCGTCGTTCTGTCAGCCGAGGAGGCTTTGGCGACACTTGGAAATGACGGCGACCGCATGTTCCTGGAACGTTATTTGTCCTGAACAGGGTCGAATTCGAACAAGATGCCTGACACATCATCGGGAAATTCGTCGTCCCCCGCAAAACCGGCCAAAGCCCAAACAATCGCCTCAAGCAAGGGCGGGCCGGACAGATCGCGCAGATCGGTCAGTATGCCTGCCAGCCCTTCCTCGTTCAGCAGGTTACCCGCGGGATCGGGGCATTCGGTGACACCATCGGACAGGATCAACAACCTGTCGCCGGGGGTCAGCCGTACGGTGAACTCATCATAGGTCACACCATGCAGCAGACCAACCGGAAAGCCGCCCGGACCCGCCTGTTCGATGTGCCCATCCCTGCGCTGGATCACAGGATGCGGATGACCGGCTTGGGCGATCAGCACCTGTCCGGTGATCAAGTCAACTTCGGCCAGCAATAGCGTAAAGTAGTGTTCGGTTTCCATCTCTGTCAGAACAAGTGTGTTCAGATCCGCAATGATCTGAGCGGGCGGGCGCATGGCAAAGCTGCCGTCGTTCTGGCGGGCCAATGCGATGTTCTGTTCCGGCGACGCGGCAGACAGGTATCCCGCAAGCCGCGCGGTCATCAGGGCCGAACTGATCCCATGACCTGACACGTCAATCCCGTACAGACCGACCTTGTGGCGGCCCACCGGGAAAAAGCCGACAAGATCGCCGCCCACATGACCGCTGGACCGTAGCATGAGCGATAGTTGCGAAGCCCCGAACCGGCGTGTCCGTTCACGCATCAGGGATTGCTGCAGTTTCTTCGCCTCGATCAGATCCTTGTCGATCGAATCGTAAACGCGCCGCAACTCGTCCAGCGTATCGGTGATGATCCTGTTCTTGTCGGTCAACTCTCGCTGCATGGTCAGAATGCGTTCGCCGGCGGTGATGCGGGCACGCAATTCGCTCACATCCACCGGCTTGCTTAAAAAATCATCCGCGCCATTATCGAGCCCTTTGGCGACTTCGGCCTTTTCGGACTTGGAGGTGAGCAGAATGAAATAGCCGTAGCGACCCTGCGAAAGCTGCCGGAACGCACGGCAAAACCCCAACCCCGACAGGCCCGGCATGATCCAGTCGCTCAGCACAAGGTCAGGCAGCCGGATGTCGCATTTTTCCAACGCTTCCGCACCCGATGCCGCTTCCACCACCTCGAACCCCCACTTCCTGAGGGATGCGGACAGGATGCGACGCTGCAGTTTGCTGTCATCAACCACCAAGGCGAGCTTCATCGCACCACTACGTGGCTGCGGGTCGTTGCTATGTTGAAGCCGTGGCATGCGTTCATGACATTTCGTTTGTGTGATCCTCTCTTAGTCAGGGGGTCATTAACGGATCATGAAGCTGAGAATTGGAATGGAATTCAGCGATCAGGACCACAGTATGTTAAGCGGTCGCTGCTATCCGATTATTCAGGCGGAGGCGTTGGCATGATTGACTGGGATCGGGTAAAATCTCTTCGGGATGATGTCGGCCATGACAGCTTCCCCGAGATTATCGAAATCTTTCTTGAGGAGGTCGAGGAGGTGATGCTTCGCCTGCGCACCGCCCCGACACCTGATACGCTAGGCGATGATCTTCATTTTCTGAAAGGCAGCGCACTTAATCTGGGATTTCGAGATTTTTCGAACCTTTGCCAGCAGGGTGAGGCATCATTGGCGGCGGGGATAGCGCAAGATGTGGACCTGACGGCGATCGACCGAACCTTTGAACAGTCAAAGGCTCAGTTCGACGCAAACCTGGTTGCAGCGCTCAAGCCATAGATTACAGCACGAATTGCGCCAACGTCTCGTCATTCGTGATATCGGTGTAGGTAAAACCCGCATCGTTAAGTTGCGCCAGAAACGGGCCGAAACTGTCGGGACTGCGCGTTTCAATGCCGATCAGAACCGACCCGAAATTGCGCGCCGATTTCTTCAGATACTCAAACCGGCAGATATCATCGTCAGGACCAAGGATATTCAAAAACTCCTTCAGCGCACCGGGCCGCTGGGGCATCCGCAGGATAAAATACTTCTTGATGCCCGAATAGCGCTGGGCGCGTTCCTTTACTTCGGGCAGGCGTTCGAAATCAAAGTTTCCCCCGGAGGCAACACATACGACAGTCTTGCCCCTGATCTGATCAGCAACCTCGCCCACCGCCTCGATCGACAGGGCGCCGGCGGGTTCCAGAACGATGCCTTCGACATTCAGCATCTCGATGATCGTCACGCAGATACGATCTTCGGGAAGCGCTATTACAAAAGCCGGATCAACCGTCTTGAGCCTTTCGAAATTGCGCTGTCCGATCTTGGCCACCGCCGCCCCGTCCACGAAGCTGTTGATCGGCGATATATCGACCGGAGCCCCATCGCCCAGCGCGCGGGCAAGGCTTGGTGCACCTTTCGGTTCAACGAAAGTATAGCGACATTGATCGCCAAAATAGCTGTAGATTCCCGACGAGAGCCCGCCGCCGCCCACCGGCAGAATGATGTGATCGGGCACGCGGCCAAGCTGCTTTTCAATCTCGACCGCGACGGATGCCTGACCTTCGATCACATCGTCATCGTCAAACGGCGACAGGAAATGCGCGCCCTCTTCGGCACAGAATTTCTGCGCAGCGGCCAGTGTCTTGTCGAAATAGTCGCCGACCAGCCGCACTTCGATCTGGGCACCACCGAATATCTTGGTTTTCTGGATTTTCTGCTGCGGCGTCGTCACCGGCATGAAGATCACGCCCTTTACCCCGAAATGACTGCACATGAACGCGACGCCTTGGGCATGGTTACCCGCGCTGGCACAGACAAAAAGCGACTGTTCAGGGATGACCTTGCGCATCGCGTTGAACGCTCCACGCAGCTTGTAGGACCGCACCGGGCTTAGATCCTCGCGTTTGAGCCAGATATCTGCACCGTACT
>JAGXHB010000166.1 GCA_024636425.1 Roseobacter sp. | reverse complement strand
TGCAGCTTGTCCCTGATGTCGAGGCGTTTCCAGGTCATATCGCCTGCGCAAGCTCGACACGATCGGAGCTGGTGTTGCCGGTATGGAACGGCGCAGGGAACCTGATCGGGGTTTTCGACATCGACAGCAATCAACCCGATGCCTTCACTCAGACGGATGCGGATCACCTGACTGCACTTTTGCAGGATTGCTTTGCTGGCGTGAAATAAGTCTGGATTTTTTCACGGTTCGGTGCCAGCGTGAAATTTAGCAGCAGAATTTCACGGGAATCACCGGTGCACCATGCGACCCCACAAACGACCCAGACGCTCGGCGCGGACTTGCGTGCGTTGCGCAAGGCGCGCGGGCTGACGTTGCAGGGCTTGTCCGAAACGCTCAACCGGTCCGTCGGCTGGCTCAGTCAGGTCGAGCGTGACCTTTCCGAGCCGTCGATTACGGACCTGCGGCACATCGCGGCTGCCTTGGGTGTATCGGTGTCGATGCTGTTTCGCCACGCCGCGGCTCCGGCCCACGAGGCGGGTTACGTCGTACGCAAAAATGCCCGTCGCCCCATCGGATCATCGACAGCGGGCCTGATCGAAGAGTTGCTGTCGCCCGATCTGACCGACGATTTCGAGATGGTGCATTCGACCTTCCTGCCGCACAGCCGCATCAAGGCAGAGGTGGTGCGGCCCACTCAAGAGGTTGGTTTCGTCGTTTCGGGCAGGCTTGAGATCACGATCAATGGAACCCGCCATGTTCTCCACCCCGGCGACAGCTTCCGCATCCGCGGTGAAGCGTTTACCTGGGCCAATCCCACCCCGGAACCCGCCGTTGCGATCTGGGTCATCGCGCCCCCGGTGTATTGATGAGCTTTGAGGCCTGGATTGTTTTCGCATTGTTCTGGCTGGTGTTTGTCACCACGCCCGGACCGAACGCGGTCAATTGCATCAACAACGGCATGGCCTTGGGCTTTCGCCGCGCGTTGGTTGGCGTCTTGGGGATCTTGACGCAGGCCAGCCTGTTTCTGGTGCTTCCCGTCATGGTGGTGTCCTCGACGCCAGTCGGAGGGGTCTCGCGATGAAAGGTTCCTGCAACTGCGGCGCAATCCGCTTTACCGTGACGTCTGGGGATGAACGCGCTGTCGCGTGTCACTGCACGCAGTGTCGCAAGCAGTCGGGGCATGTCTGGGCATCGGGTCTTGCGCCGCTGAACCAGATCTCCATCACGGGGGATGTCACGTGGTACGCGTCTTCGCCCCACGCCCGGCGCGGGTTCTGTGCCATCTGTGGCTCATTTCTCTTTTGGAAGTCCAATGACGAAGGGACGATCAGTTTCGCGCTTGGCGCGCTTGACGGACCCACAGGTCTTGTCCTGCAAGAACATATCTTTGTCGCGGACAAGGGCGATTACTACGACATCAACGACGGACTACCGCAGAAGGATTAGAACATGGCTGATTTTCCCACCACCGCGCGGGTCGTCATCATCGGCGGAGGTGTCGTCGGCGTGTCGTCGCTGTATCATCTGGCCAAGATGGGGTGGACCGACTGCGTCCTGTTGGAAAAGAACGAACTGACCGCAGGATCGACATGGCACGCGGCTGGCAACTGCCCGTCGTTCAGCACGTCTTGGGCGGTGATGAACATGCAGCGCTATTCGCTGGCGCTTTACAAGGGGCTGGCGGACGCGGTCGGTTATCCGATGAATTACCACGTCACCGGATCTGTCCGGCTTGCGCACGGCAAGAACCGCATGATGGAGTTCGAGCGCGCCTGTTCGATGGGCAATTATCAGGGCCTGAACCTTCAGATGTTGGACGTCGCCGCGATCAAGGAAAAGTATCCCTTCATAGAGACGCATGATCTGGCAGGCGGCCTTTACGATCCGGATGATGGCGACATAGACCCTGCCCAACTGACACAGGCGCTGGCCAAAGGCGCCCGCGATATGGGCGCGCGGATCGAACGGTTCTGCCCCGCAACAGGTGTCAGCCGCGAAGGTGGCGAATGGATCGTTCACACACCGAAGGGCGACATCCGCTGTGAAAAGGTGGTGAACGCCGCCGGTTATTATGCCCAACGCGTGGGCGAATGGTTCAAGCCTTATGGCGGGCGCACGGTGCCCATGGCCACGATGAGCCACCAGTATTTCCTGACCGACGAGATCCCCGAGCTCAAGGAATGGACGCTGGCGCAGGGCCACAAGGTGCCGCTGCTGCGTGACGTCGATAGCTCGTATTATTTGCGACAGGATAAATACGGGCTGAACCTTGGCCCCTACGAACGCAATTGCAAAGGGCACTGGATGACGCCGGATGACCCGATGCCCGATGACTTTTCGTTTCAGCTGTATCCCGATGATCTGGAACGGCTGGAGTGGTATATCGAAGACGCCATGGCCCGCGTCCCGATCCTCGGGACCGCCGGTGTCAACCGCGTGATCAATGGCCCGATCCCCTACGCCCCCGATGGTCTGCCGCTGTTGGGCCCGATGCCCGGCGTGCCAAATGCCTTCGAGGCATGTGTTTTTACCTTTGGCATCACCCAAGGCGGCGGGGCGGGCAAGGTGCTGGCCGAATGGGTCGTTGAAGGCCAGACCGAATGGGATATGTGGGCGACCGACCCCCGCCGCTATACAGATTATGCCGATCAGGATTATGCCGACCAGAAGGCGGTTGAGGTTTATGGCCACGAATACGCCATGCACTTTCCCCGTCACGCATGGCCCGCAGGACGGGGCAAGAAGCTGTCGCCGGTGCATGACCGCGTGATCGCCCTTGGCGGGCAGATGGGGGCCTATAACGGGTGGGAACGGGCCAACTGGTTTGCGCAGCCGGGCGATGACATTTCAGACGATGCAACCCAGACATGGGACCGCAACGGTCCTTGGGCCGCGCGCATCCGCGAGGAATGCGAGGCGGTGCGCGATCACGTCGGAGTGCTGGACCTGCCGGGCTTTTCGCGGTTCAGCCTTTCGGGGGAGGGGGCCGCCGACTGGCTGCGCGGCCGTATTACGGGCGGATTGCCCAAGGTTGGGCGCATGAACCTGGCCTATTTCGCAGATGACCGCGGGCGGATCGTGACCGAAATGTCATGCCTGCGCCACGCTGAAGATGCCTTTACCCTGATCACTGCCGCGACGGCGCAGTGGCACGACTTTGACGTGTTGCGCCCGGCACTGGACACGGGGCTGATGCTCGAGGATCAAACGCATGCATATTCGACCCTGATCGTCACCGGACCGCAATCGCGCGCCCTGTTCGAGACGCTAAACACGCAGGCCGATCTGTCGCTGCCTTGGCTGACGCATCAGCAAGCTCAGGTCGCTGGCCTCGACTGCGCCTTGGCGCGGGTCAGTTTCGCGGGCGAGCTTGGGTGGGAAATCCACGCGGCAAACGCGGATATTCCGGCGCTCTACGATGCGGTTCTGGGGGCGGGGGCAAAACCCTTCGGCATGTGGGCGCTCAATGCGCTGCGTCTCGAAAAGGGCTACCGCACCTGGAAAGGTGACCTGTCGACGGACTACACCCTGCTACAAGGCGGGCTGGAACGCTTTGTCAAATTCGACAAGCCGCAGGATTTTCCCGGAAAGGCAGCCTTGCTGGCCGAGCGTCAGCAGGGCGTTGCAAAACGCTTTGTGACACTGCTGGTCGAGGCGGGCGATCAGGACGCGCCCTATATGTCGACGCTGTGGCATGACGGTTGCGTTGTGGGCGAAACGACCTCGGGGGACTGGGGATACCGGATCAATAAATCCATCGCGCTCGGAATGGTGCGGGCGGATCTTGCAACGGAGGGAACTGAACTTTACGTGGACATCTTCGGCACCAGATGTCGCGCCATTGTTCAGGCGGACCAGCCGCTTTGGGATCCCGGAAACGAACGCCTGCGGGCGTAACCGTTTTCCTTACAGAAAAACGCTTCGGAGCTTTCAGACTTCCGGAGTTACAGGAGAAGAGATGACAGAAATCACCCTTTTGGATGGCGGTATGGGCCAGGAACTTGTCCACCGTGCCGGCGATACCGCGACGCCGCTTTGGTCCACGCAAGTGATGATAGACCACCCCGGCATGGTCGAGGCCGTGCACAACGACTATTTCAACGCAGGCGCAACCATAGCCACGTCGAACACCTATGCCATCCACCGTGACCGGCTGGAGGGAACGCGCTATGCGGATCAGTTTGTCGAACTGAACCTCGCCGCGATGACCGAAGCCAAGGCAGCGGCGGCGCATTTCAAGGATGTGCGCATAGCGGGTGCCATCGGCCCTCTCAAGGCAAGCTACCGGCCCGATCTGCACCCCGACTATGACACCGCTTTCAAAATCTACCGCGAAAAGGCCGTTCTGACTGCGCCTTATTGCGATCTCATCCTGTGCGAAACTGTCGCTTCGATCTCGCATGCCCGCAGCGTGCTGGATGCCGCACTAGCCAGCGGCAAGCCTGTCTGGCTGGCCTTGACCGTCGATGACACCGATGGCACCCGCCTGCGGTCGGGCGAGCCGCTTGCGGACGTGCTGCCGCATGTGGCCAAAGCATCGGCGCTGCTGATCAACTGTTCCGTTCCCGAGGCGATCAAGCCCGCGCTTGAAATCCTTCAGGGGGCAGGTCTGCCCTTAGGTGCCTATGCCAACGGATTCGAGCGGATCACCGAAGCGTTTCTGGGCGACAAGCCAACCGTCGACACGCTGAACGCGCGGCGCGATCTGACGCCTGACGCCTATGCCGATCATGTCATGGGCTGGATCGACCAGGGGGCTACCATCGTGGGCGGCTGCTGCGAGGTCGGGCCATCCCATATCAAGGAAATCGCCGCGCGGCTGCGTGCGGCCGGTCATACCATCGTATAAGGAATTGAACCCATGGCCCCTCCCTCCAGCGCGCGTGTTGTTATCATCGGGGGGGGCATCATTGGATGTTCTGTCGCCTACCACCTGACCAAGCTGGGGTGGCAGGACGTTGTCCTGCTGGAGCGCAAGCAACTGACATCGGGCACGACGTGGCATGCAGCAGGTCTGATTGCGCAACTGCGCGCGACTTCGAACATGACTCGGCTGGCGAAATACAGTCAGGAACTTTACGGCAGTCTTGAGGCTGAAACCGGCGTCGCCACCGGGTTCAAGCGCTGCGGGTCAATCACCGTGGCCCTGACCGATGAACGCCGCGAGGAGATTTTCCGCTCTGCCGCCATGGCCCGCGCCTTTGGTGTTGATGTCGAAGAGATCGGGCCGGACGAGGTCAAGGCACGGTACCCGCATCTGAATACGGATACCGTGACGGGCGGCGTGTACCTGGACAAGGACGGGCAGGGCGATCCCGGCAATATCGCCCTTGCGCTGGCCAAAGGCGCGCGGCAACGCGGCGCGCAGATATTCGAACGGGTCAAGGCGACGCGTGCAGTGCGGGCCGGGCGGCGGATCACCGGCGTGGAGTACCGCACCGAAGCCGGAGAGGAAGGCCACATCACCTGCGATCATGTCGTGAATTGTGCGGGCATGTGGGGGCACGAGGTGGGCCGGATGCTGGGCACAAACGTCCCGCTACAGGCGTGCGAACATTTCTATATCGTCTCCGAACCCATCGCGGGTCTGGAGCAGCTTCCGGTGCTGCGGGTGCCGGATGAATGTGCTTATTACAAATACGATGCGGGCAAGATCATGCTGGGCGCGTTCGAGCCGGTCTCGAAGCCATGGGGGATGCAAGGTATTCCCGACAGCTTTGAGTTCGATCAACTTCCCGAGGATTTCGACCATTTCGAGCCTATTCTTGAAGCTGCGGTAAACCGTATGCCCATGCTGGCCGAGGCGGGGATACATACGTTCTTTAACGGTCCCGAAAGCTTTACCCCCGATGATGCCTACCACTTGGGGCTTGCGCCCGAGATGGACAATGTATGGGTTGCCGCCGGATTCAATTCGATTGGGATCCAGTCAGCAGGCGGGGCTGGAATGGCGTTGGCCCAATGGATGCAGGACGGTGCCAAACCCTTTGATCTGGGCGATGTGGACATCAGCCGGATGCAGCCTTTCCAGGGCAACAAAACCTATCTGGTTGAGCGGTCACGCGAAACGCTGGGTCTGCTTTATGCCGACCATTTCCCCTACCGGCAAAAGGCGACGGCGCGGGGAATCCGCCGCTCGCCGCTTCATGCACAGCTTTTGCAGCACGGTGCCGTCATGGGCGAACTGGCCGGCTGGGAACGGGCAAACTGGTTTGCCAACGACGGTCAAGCGCCTGCCTATGACTATAGCTGGAAGCGGCAGACCTTTTTCGAAAACGTCGCTGCTGAATTGAAAGCGGTGCGCAGTAATGTCGGGCTTTACGATATGTCGT
>JAGXHB010000165.1 GCA_024636425.1 Roseobacter sp. | reverse complement strand
GGGCCGCCTTCAATGCGGCAAAATGGGCCTTGTGCGGGCCGATCATCGTTCTGGGCGGCATTGTCACACCAACCGAAGCCGCCATCGTCGCCGCCGTTTTTGCAATCGTTCTTGGTTCCGGTGTCTACCGAGAGCTGACGTTCCAAAACATCTTCTCCGTCACGCGAGGATCACTCAAGACCATGACCATCGTCATGTTCATCATCGCGCTGGCGAACGGTTTTGGCTGGGTCATGGCGTTTGAACAGCTTCCAGGGCAAGTCACGCAGACACTTGACGGTTTCGCCGACACACCCGCGCTGTATCTGCTGATGATCAACCTGCTTTTGCTGGTGATCGGCTGCGTCATTGATAACCTTGCGGCGATGATCATCCTGGCCTCGTTTCTTGTACCGATCGGAGAGCAGCTTGGCATGGACCCGGTTCAGTTCGGAGCGATGGTCGCGATCAATTTCACCATCGGCATGGCGACGCCGCCCTTCGGCTATACGATCTTCGTGGGGGCGGCGATAAGTGGGCTGAGGATCGGCCAGATCGCCCGACCGCTGATGCCCATGCTTGGGGTGATGATCGGGGTCCTGCTTCTGGTGGCCTTCGTGCCGCAGGTGACGCTGACAATCGTAGAGCTGTTGCGGTGAATCTGCGCAATTTTGACCTGAACCTTCTGGTCATCTTTCGTGCCATCATGAATCGTGGTTCTATCGCGGGTGCAGCGGAAGAGATCGGATTGTCTCCTTCCGCCGTCAGCCATGCGCTGGCGCGGCTGCGCGTGATGCTAAACGACGAGCTGTTCTTCCGGACGGCAGACGGGGTAAAGCCCACCGCTCGTGCCCGTGAACTCTATGCAGATATAGAGCGCGGTCTCGGTTTCATAGCAACGGCCATTTCCTTGCAACACCAGTTTGTTCCCGCGATGGCTGAGCGGGTATTTACCATGCAGGTCGCCGATTATGTCTCGGCGTTTCTGTTGCCGCGCCTGGCCGAACGGCTGCAGGTCGAAGCGCCTGGCGTGTCCATCGACATCCTACCCTTTACGATTTCTCCTGAAAGCGTCTGGGACCAGGTCGACATACAGGTGCGTTTAACCCCCGGGCGTTTGCAACCGGAAATGGTCCGGTCCCAGCGGCTGCTGGCTGACGAGATTGTAGTCCTGATGCGGCGCGACCACCCGCGCGCGCATGAGCCGATGACCGCGGAACTGTATGCCGAATTGCCACACGTGAAATTGTCGCAGTCGGCCACGGGCACGACCGTGATTGACGACGCGCTGGCGGCACGCGGATTGAAGCGGCATATGGCGATGACCGTCGCAAGCTGGTTTGAAATACCCGATATTGTGGCCAATTCAAACCTGATCGCCATTGCGCCAAAACGCCTGTTTGCGCTGGACCCTCGATTGAGTAACCTGCGGTCTGCCCCCCTGCCGTTGCAGGAAGTTGTGTTTTCCTTCGATCTTTGCTGGGATCTGAGAACGGAACGCGAGCCGGGACAGAAGTGGCTGCGTAAGTTCGTATTGGATGTGTTCGCGGAAATGCGCGTCTAAGCGCAACCATATGTTATACGATGCATTCATGTCAGTTAGTGCCAGGAAAAATCCTTATGACAGCTTGGCGCACATGCGGCCCTTGGCGCGGAGCGCAGCGAAGGCCTACTCTCCGCCCAACTGTTTTAAATTCAGCTGAGACCGCGTGGTCCATATTGGTCAATACATATTGATTTTCTATAGAGTACCGGCCACCGGCAGCTTCACGGTCGAGCGCTGCGGTACAATTTCACCATGCCAATCGTGGAAGGCGAAGTAGCGAAGTTAGACGCGCGCTGGCAGAACGGGCCGAAGCTAACCAACTTTTAAGCGTAGCGGCAACGCCATTTGTTTGCCATATTTCGCTGATTAGTCGACTATGTGAAATCGTGATTGACCACAGAATAGGTTGGTGTTCGGTAACAGCTTTCCCACAGGCGAAACAAAGCACTTAAACGCACGCAGAGGCGGTTTTATAATGTCGGTCAGTCGAAACACGCTTTCATTGCAGATTTCTGCTTCCTTGTTCATCGTATTCGGTGTGGGGCTGCTGAGCCTCGTGCTGGTCGGCCAAAACGCGATCAGGATGTCGGACGAATCGTCCTTGGCCCGGCAGGAGCGTTTTGCCGCGCGCCACCTTGCAGAGGCGATCGCTGCCATTCCTCAGCAGCAGCGGAGTTCGACCGTCTGGGATGAGGCAATCGAGAATACCATCGCCCGCGACGTGGAGTGGCTGGACGACAACCTCGGCTTCTGGATGCAGGACTACTTTGGACACAACGAAAGCTATATTCTCGATCAGACTGGCGCGCCCATCTTCGCGTCCGTCAAGAAGGAAATCCGGCCCCCTGAAACCTATGCCACACGCGCAGAGGTCATCGCACCTGTTGTCGCCCAACTTAGAGAGCTCATGGCCGAAGTCAGCGTGGGGCAAGACAATCCCTACGAAGCGCTGGCCGAGGTTGGTGTCGTGGCCCCCCTGAAGTTTGGAGACGAGGTGGCCATCGTCAGTGTCGTGCCCATCATTTCTGACTCGGGCGAAATCGCACAGGTGCCAGGCACAGAAGCGGTGCATATCGCCGTGCGCTACGTCGGCGCGAAACTCGCCAAAGAGATAGGCCTGCCGATCGAACTTCCGGATGCGGCTTTCATAGCATCACTGACTGAAGACTTGGCAGGCACTCCGGTCATCGGACCGACTGGTGAGGTTCTCTCTTGGCTCGTCTGGAAACCTGTGCGTCCCGGCATGGACCTGATCATGAACATGCTGCCGATGTTGCTGGCAGTGGGGGTGTTGAGCGTGGCCGTGTTCTTTTGGATGGTCCGGCGTCTGCTGCGGGTTTCGGGCCAACTGCAAGCCAGCGAAGCACAGGCACGTCTGGATGTCGTCGCCCTGAAACAAGCGAGACAATTAGCCGAAGCCGCGGATCGCACCAAGATGAACTTCATGAGCATCGTCAGTCACGAACTCAGGACACCTTTGACGGTTATCCTTGGCTATGCCAAGCTTGGCAAGAACCTGCGCCAGATGCCCCCCGCGCAGCGATTGAGCGATACACTTCAGCAGCGGCATGTCGATGCAAGCCTTGCCCAAAGTAATCTTAACGACGTGCTGCAAACCGCAAACACGGCAATGGAGAAAATTGAAAGATCGGGCGAGCACATGCTGTTCCTCGTCAATCAGTTGCTCGACTATGCCAAGATGGCGACAGGTCGCCTCAAGGTCGATCCAGAGATTTGTAATGTGCGAGAGGTCGTTGAACCTGTCGTGGAGCAGATGAGAGTTCTTACGGAGCAGAAGGGATTGGACCTAGAGACGAGGATACCGCCCTGCTTCATGTTGGCAGACGTGACGCGCACACGGCAAATCCTCATCAACCTGATGGGGAATGCCATCAAGTTTACTGAGGCAGGCAAGGTTTCTGTCGTCGTCACCGAAACCGAAGACAAGGTTCATATCGCCGTAAGCGACACTGGATTAGGGGTCGAGCCAAGTGAACTCGAAAAGATCTTCGAAGCGTTCCATCAGGCAGATTATTCGCTTTCCCGGAGTGCCGTCGGCACCGGACTGGGCTTGTCGGTCGCGAAGGAACTGGCCCGCCTCGAATGCGGAACCATCCACGTAAGCAGCGAGGTCGGAGTGGGCAGTACATTCACCCTTTCGCTGCCAAAGGAGACGCCACCTCTCTTGGAAAAGGCAGCTTGATACTGGGTGCCAATTCTCAGCACTGATAGTGCTTGGTTCTCGATCTTGAAGGTCTGGTGGAAACCCTCGTTCCGGATTTTATGTCAAAACACTTGGGAGCCAGCTCGGAGCGTCTGCGTTCTTCCGCTTGCCCATTTTAACTTGCACCCGCAGTGACGGGCAGCTCTCGCCCACTCTGCCTCATGTGCGTCGCGCTAACAGGCCGAACACAAGACTGCTTCTGACAAAACACCAAGCACGAAAAAGGTACTTGCAAAAAGGGAGCAATGGTATGGACCTGATCCGGCCCCTGTTTCACCGAACACCTAAGCGGTTTCAGTTTTGGCCTTAATGAACTCGCGAGGCGAGCGCCATTTCAGGCCGCTGTGTGGGTGGTTGTCGTTATCATTCTCGATCCAATCTCCTATCAATCTCAGAACGGTTTCAGCATCTGGCAGCGGATTGACGCGCACCTAATCGCGCTTGAGCGTTTCACAAAGGCTTCCAACATGCCGTTGGATTGCGGGCTGGCGACCGGCGTGAAGCATGGCTTCAGGCCGAGCTGACGGGCAAAGATGCGGGTTTCCTTTGCGTGTAGGCGCCGCCGTTGTCGGTCAAAACCTCGATGACTTCTGGCGCACGGCAGGTGCCAAACCGCTTTTCGACAGCCTCCAGCAGTATGTCGCGGACGTCTGCTCCGCTGATCCCGGCATTGGCAACGGCGCGCCAAGCGATGATTTCGCGGTCATAGGCGTCGATGAGGAGCGGGAGGCGGCCCCCCAGGGAAGGCCCCGGGGGGCGCAAATTCACTGCCGCTGCGCCAATGAGCGCATAGGCAGGTGCCGTGCAAGCAGAGAGGAACTGCGATACTTCGTCATACGACGTTGAAAAAACCGGACAGGAAGCCTACTTCCTTGCGCATGATAATGAATCCTCACCTGACGTCTCCCCCCGTGCCAACGTGCGCAATGTTTAATTTTATCTTTCAGCAGCTGGACTGGCGAAGGCTGAAAGGAAACCTGCGCAATGTTGCCGTTGCCGCCTTATTGGCATTGACGCTGACGATGACCCTGCAAGCAGATGAACCGAGGCCAGACTGGCTGCCGGAGGCGATAGAATTGCCCGCCGACAATGATGTGCAGATGGTTAGGTCAATCGGGTCTTCGATGCGGATGTTTTCATTCAGCACCGACCGCAATCCTGAAACCTTGCTGAAAGAATGGGAAGAAGCGCTCCGCTTAGCGGGTTACACTATCAACCAGTCGCGGGACGATGTCCTGAAAACCTCAATAGAGTTTTCGGGGGAAGGGATCAACAACGCCAAGATCGTCATTGCACCCGCGAGTGCCACCAGCCGCGCAAAAATTGAAATTGACGCCACAATGCAATGACAAGTATCCGAATTACCTAATTGACGAAAACAGGTTTTTCTTGCGCAGAATGAAAGCGTTCGTCAGCCAATAAGCTGAGCGGGCGTTAAACGTTTCAGGGGCCTTATCAAATCACTTTTTGAGCTTTTCCACAATTCGAGCGGGCAGGTCTGAGTCATTCTGGGCGATGGTCATGATTTCGACGAAGCGGTCGGCATCAATTCCCGAGGTTGCGTCCACGGCTTCAACTTTTCTGATTTTAGCTTCTTCCTCTAAGGTCTGAACCTCAGCCGCATCTGAAGTTTGCTGAATTTTCTGCAACGCGTTGCTCCGCTGTTGGTGTGGCAGAAAATCCTGATGAATAGTAAGACTGAAAGGACTACATGAATTAAGCGAGTACAGGAGCATTCAATGTCATCTACTCCCTTAGAACGAGTGGCTGCGTTTTGCGAAGCATATGACCTCCAAATACCTATTCTTTTGGCCCCTATGGCGGGGGCTTGCCCGCCGTCTCTGTCGATCGCTGTTGCGAATGGGGGCGGGATGGGCGCGTGCGGCTGTCTGCTGATGAAGCCGGAGCAAATAACCAATTGGACACAACAGATGCGAGCCAGTTCAAATGGCGCATTTCAGCTCAACCTATGGATTCCTGATCCTGAGCCGGTGCGCGATGCGGACCACGAAGCAAAGGTAAGAGCATTTCTTGGTCAATGGGGTCCAGAAGTTTCTCCCGAAGACGCCGAAGGATCGCTGGAGGATTTCGATGCTCAATGTGATGCGATGCTGGCCGCTGGTCCACATGTTATCTCATCGATAATGGGTGTCTACCCCGCCCCGTTCGTAGCGCGAATGCAAGAGCGTGGCGTGAAATGGTTTGCAACCGTTACCTCTGTCACGGAAGCGTTAGCGGCAGAAGCTGCAGGCGCGGATGTCATTGTAGCACAAGGCATGGAAGCTGGCGGGCATCGTGGATCGTTCAGTGCTGAAGATGCATCACGTTCATTGATCGGACTTTTTGCGTTGCTTCCCGCGGTGGTCGATGCCGTAAAAGTGCCAGTGGTGGCAACGGGTGGTATTGCTGACGGCCGTGGGGTAGCGGCAGCTTTGCTTCTCGGCGCTTCGGCGGTGCAAATCGGCACAGGCCTACTGCGCGCTCCCGAAGCCGGGATTGCGTCTCCTTGGGCCGATGCAATTAGTGCTGCGTTGCCTGAAGATACAGTTCCTACTCGGGCATTCTCTGGTCGACTGGGTAGATCCATTCGCACTGCTTACACAGAAGCCGCGGAAGAAGGACCAAAACCCGCGCCTTATCCAATCCAGCGCAACATCACAAAAGCGATGCGAACGAGTGCAACAGAGATCGATATGATGCAGGCGTGGGCTGGACAGTCTGCTGGTTTAGCCCGCGCCGAACCAGCAACCAAATTGATAATCGATCTGTGGAATGACGCTAAGAAACTTTTACGACAGTGAACTAATCGCGCCTGTGTCCGCGGGTGTGGCAGCGGCTGTATCTGGAGGCGATGGCTCAGTCACCAGCGGCACGAAAGTCGGGGCCGCATCACTTGGCAGGACAAGTTCGCCGTTGCATGCAAGACCACGCCATTTATAGCCATCCTTTTCGCTTGAAATAGGCGTAGGGCATGATCGCGGTGACGATCATCAGGCCGATTGCAAAAGGGTAGCCAAACCGCCAATCGAGTTCGGGCATATACTTGAAATTCATGCCGTAAGTCGATGCGATCAAGGTGGGCGGCAGAAAGATCACAGCCGCGATCGAGAAGATCTTGATGGTCGCGTTTTGCTCGATGTTGATCATGCCCAGCGTCGCATCAAGCAGGAACGTAATCTTCTGTGACAAGAAACCGGCGTGATCGAGGAGCGAGCGGATGTCGCGTGACAGTGTTTTCATGCGTTCACGAACGTCTTTCGCACTTTTTCGTTGTAGGCTGGCATGGCTTAAAAATCCCACCAGCCTTTCGAGTGTGAGCAGACTGTCCCGGATATTCGACGTAAGATCACCTTTCCGGCCGATCTGCTCGAGTATCGTTTGGAAATTTCGGGCGGAACCATTCTCGCGTCGAAAGATGCTGCGGGAGATCTCGTCGATATTACGACCTGCATGCTCCAGAATGTCGGCAAGCCGGTCAACGACAGCTTCAAGCAACGCAACCAGCAGACTCTCTGCATCGGGGAATTCCATGCCCGTCCGTTCTGCCCGGATTGGAAATGAGACGAAGGCGCGAGGTTCATGGTAGCGCACCGTAACAAGCCGATCGGGGGTCAGCACGAAACTGACAGGCGCCATCTGGGGATCGTCATCCTCCGCATGCGCCGGCACGATCGCTGTCATGATGACAGCACCGTCCTCCAGATAGAGGCGCGAAGAAATCTCGATCTCATCCATGTCTTCCCGTGTTGGGACATTGATGCCCAGAAGCTGCTCGACGGCACGTTCTTCCTCAGGTTCTGGATCGAACAGATCGATCCAAACCGCTTTGGCGGACTCTTCGGATGGTCCCGAAAGGCGGCTGTTTTTCAATGCAAAATTTCGGATCATGATAGCTTTCACGTTGATTTTGAGTAATCGGACAGGTTGGTTCGGATGCTTTCAGCAATCCAGACTTATCCCGAGTTATCTATGCCGACCGCACAACCGCGCGTCGGTTCCATCGGATCGAGGACCATAGGGATATGCCAATCAGCGCCGCACCGCCGAGCCCCGTGATCACCTCCGGTATATGGACAAGCGATTGCGCAAACATGACAACGGACAACGCGATGATCGCATAGAACGCCCCATGTTCAAGGAAGCGATATTCGGAAAGGGTGCCGTTCTCCACCAGCATGATTGTCATTGATCGGACATACATTGCGCCGATCCCCAAACCGATCGCTATGACGAACAGGTTCTGAGTCAATGCGAATGCCCCGATGACGCCGTCAAAGCTGAACGAGGCGTCAAGCACTTCGAGATAGAGGAACGCGCCCAGGCCTCCCCGGGCCGCGCTATTCAAGGTCTCTTGAGAGCTATCCAGAAGCCCCCCCAGAACTTCGACCAGAAGAAAGGTCATCAACCCCCAGATTGCGGCGCTGAAAAACACCGTGCGTTCACTTCCCTGCAACAGGTGCGAAAAGCCCAGAACAAACAACAGCACAACAGCCACTTCGATCCCGCGGATCGTGGCGTGTTTCGCCATGTGCCGTTCGATCCAGCCGACCCAATGCACGTCCTTTTCTTGATCGAAAAAGAAGCTGAGCCCGACCATCATGAGGAACGTTCCGCCAAAGGCCGCGATCGGAAGATGCGCATTATCCATGATGCGCGCGTATTCCTCCGGTTGGCTTGCCGCAAGCACCAAGGCCTGCCACGGTCCGATTTGTGCCGCGATCACCACGATTAACAGGGGGAAGACGATACGCATGCCAAAGACGGCAATCAGGATCCCCCAGGTGAGAAAGCGATGCTGCCATTCCGGGCGCATCTCCTTCAGCTTGTTGGCATTCACGATGGCGTTGTCGAACGACAGAGAAATTTCCAGCACGGCGAGCACCGCGCAGATGAACAGGATCGAAAGCATGCCCCCAAAGGTGCCCGTGGATTGCCAACCGAGCACGGCACCAAGGGCCAGCCCCAGTCCTGTCACGATCATTGCCCATTTCAGATAGGAGAGCACTGAACGGCCTCCAGTGACACCGCTAACGCCTTCGGACCGAGGCGGAGATTGTTTCGTCATGTGGGTGAATTTCCAGACGGCTGGATAAAACCATAGGTGCCGACATCACGGAAGTGCCGCCATTTCCGCCAGAGGGGCCCGGTCACCACTCGATTGCGCCAATGCGCAGACTTTAGATAGCACGATCCGTGATGAAATGTCAGCCCCTGTTCCATAGGCTTCGGCAGCCGAGCCATGCGCAATTGCTCGATCCACGTCGACCTTGTCGAGCTCGTCGAACACTGTGTTTTAAGCCTCATACAGGATCTTCGCTCAGGACATTTAAGTCGTCACTGCCCCCAGAGCCATCCGGGGGCGGTTGCGGCTAATTCCCTGTATGAAGAAATTTCCACTATAGACTTTCTGCCCAACGCACCGTGTGCTTGCAGGGAAAGTGGGGATTCCGCCGCTGTCTGCCGGAACGGGGCGAACGGCCCAGACCTGCCGTTCATGAATTCGCTGCGATACTGCGATGCAGCCCGTGGAAGCGGTCGTTCATATGCTGCGCAGCATTTTGACAGGTCGGATGTCAGCAACGCAGGTCGAAGCCATTATTCGCCCTTGGTGAGAGTATTGGCTCTATGCGGATCGTTACTGATTTGCACATTGCAAGCGGGGCCGCAAATCACAGCCATCCTCGCAGACAGTTGATCCAGCAGTCCTGTCGCAAAACTCAGTCTTTGTTTGCCATGAACGATGCGGAAGGCCGCCCCGCCGCGATGCGGGCATCTTCAAGCCGCTGGATTGTGTCATCAATCGCGCGCCGGTCCGTCATTCCATGTGGATTTTCGCGCGTCGGCATCGTTTCGACCACATGCAGAAACCGTTCCTGCGCCACTGCGTAAAGGCGGCGCAGCTCTCTTAATGGATCGCCGTGGTCGTCGGCACGAATATTGAGCCAGGCGTAATCCTGGTCCTGATAGATCACGAGGCAGGCGGATTGTTTGCCACGTTTGTCGCCGCCTGCGTCTTCTCCAGCCTGCATCGCGATCAGGAGACGGTCCGCAAGCGGTTTATCCATCGCCGCCTGATATGCAGCCAGCGTATCGCCGATGACCTCTGGCCCATCCAGCATGTTGCCTGCGACAGAGACCCCTTCGGCCACCAGGTGCCCACACCAATCCACGCAATTTTCGCCGGTGAAGGCCGCGTTGCGCCCTTGCGCGTCGATCATGTGCAACTGACGGTTCGCATGCCCGTTATCACGCCCAGTCAGGATTGGGATGATTGCATCGGGTGGCGCTCCTGCCTCCAGCAGGCGCAAGCCGTCGGTGCCGTAGGTAGGATTGACGAATGCCTGCGTCGCAATGCCCCCAACCCTTCCTTTCACGAATGGCACGGCATGGCCCACCGCAAAGAACCGGCTGGCGACACTGATCCCGATCTGTCCGGTGGCGGGGTCACGAGCAACGATCGAATAAGTCATATTTCAGCGTCCTATCGCATAGGCTTGCATCAAGCGTGGCGTGGCAGCGGCGCGCAAAAGGCCGTCAGGGTCGCGCCGCGCCGCGGTCATGCGACCGACAGACCAAGGCTCGGCCTCGGTGATCAGATGACCGCGGGCGCGCAAGTCGTCCAGGACATCCTTGCCAAAACTTGTCTCGGCCATCACCATGCCCTGCTGGCGGGACCGTGGGAAAAAGCTTGAGGGAAAATGGGTCGAATGGAAAAGCGGCGCATCGATCGTCTCTTGCAGGTTCATCTGATGATGCACATAGCGCAGGAAAAACACCAATTGCCATTGATCCTGCTGATCACCCCCCGGCGTTCCGAAGGACAGTTGGGGGATGCCGTCTTTCAGCGCCAGCGATGGCGTCAGTGTCGTGCGTGGCCGCTTTCCCGGCTCCAGCGACGTAGGCAGGCCGGGTTCGAGCCAGAACATCTGCGCGCGGCTGTTCAGGCAGAACCCCAGACCTGGGATCGTGGGCGAGGATTGCAGCCACCCCCCTGACGGCGTGACCGACACCATGTTCCCTTCATTATCGATCACATCGATATGGACGGTATCGCCCTTTTTCTCGGACAGATGCGCCATTGTCGGCTCATACACCGCCTGATCCGTGCGGCTGAGCGCATCAAGCAGCGCCATTGTCTGCGCATGCTGATCCTCGAACCCTGGCAGGATACCGGGCCGCAAGTCCATACTCGCGCGATCACCGATCAGCTTGCGACGTTCGGCGTTGTAGCTATTGGACAATAATGTTTCGAGCGGTACAGATGCGAAATCAGGATCACCGTAATAGACTTCACGGTCGGCATAGGCGAGCTTTTTCGCTTCGACGACATAGTGAATGAAATCCGCACCCATCGGGTCCATCGCGCCGAGGTCGAACCCTTTGAGCAAGGCCAAGGCTTGCAACAAGACAGGCCCTTGCGTCCAGGGCCCGCATTTGGCCACAGTCCAGCCGTGGTAATCATAGGTCACCGGAGTCTCGACATGCGCAGCATATCCGGCCAGATCGTCAGCGGACAGCACCGCTTTGTGCTTGGCCCCTGACGCATCCATGACGCAGGCTTTATCCAGATAGGCGGCGATTTCTTCAGCGACAAAGCCCCGGTAAAAGGCGTTGCGCGCCGCGTCGATCTGGGCTTCGCGACCCTGTCTGGTTTCAGCTTTGGCTAGTATCCGGGTCCAGGTCCTGGCCAGATCAGGATTGGTGACATTGCTCCATGGTGCAGGGGCCGCCCCCGAGGGCAACCATGTCTGATAGGATGTCGGCCATTCATCGCGAAAGAAATCCGCCAGACCCGCAATCGTCGCCGCGACGCGCGGCAGGACGGGATGCCCTTCTGCCGCATAGAATATTGCAGGTTCTAGCACTTCGCGCAGGCTGAGCCGGCCATAGTCGCGCAGCATCAGCATCCATCCGTCCCAAGCACCCGGGATGACCGTCGCCAACAAACCGTCACCGGGGATCACGTCCAGCCCTTCTGCCTTGTAATGCGCGATCGTGGCATCGGCTGGTGTGGGGGCCTGCGCACAGATCACCTCCACCTTGCCAGAGTCGGCAGAATAGATGATCGCGGGCATGTCCCCGCCTGGCCCGTTCAGATGTGGCTCGACCACTTGCAGCACCAGCCCGGTGGCCACCGCGGCGTCAAAGGCATTGCCACCCTGCTCCAGGATTTTCATCCCCACTGCTGTGGCGATCCAATGGGTCGAGGTCACAACCCCGAAGCGGCCCAGAATTTCAGGGCGCGTGGTAAAGGCAGACATGCAGTTCCTCCGGTCAGATTAATGTTCGCGCGGGTCCAGCGCATCGCGCAGCCCATCACCCATCAGGTTGAACCCCATGACCACCAGAAAAATCCCGGCACCCGGCCAGATCGCCATCCAGGGTGCCTGAGACAGGAAATTCTTTGCAGTGTTCAACATGGAGCCCCAGCTGGGCGCAGGCGGCTGCTGGCCCAGTCCCAGAAAAGACAAGGCGGCTTCAGCGATAATCGCAGTCGCGATCGTCAGTGTGGCCTGCACCAAAATGGGCGGAAAGACATTGGGCAGAATATAACGCGTCATAATCGGGATATGCCCCAGACCAATGGCGCGTGCTCCTTCGACATAGTCTTCAGTCTTGACAGCCAGCACCTGCCCGCGCGTGAGGCGAATGAAAATCGGCACCGCAGAAAGGCCGATTGCAATCATGGCATTGGTCAGCGATGGCCCCAAAAACGCGGCCAGCGCAATCGCCATGATAAGGAAAGGCATCGCCAGCAACGCTTCTGTGACGCGGCTGATGATGCTGTCGGTCCAGCCGCCGAAATATCCAGCGACAAGTCCGAAAGGCACACCGATAAGCACTGCGATCAGGACCGATACAACACCTGCAAGGAGGGACGCCCGGGCCCCCCAGATCATGCGGGACAAGACATCGCGGCCAATCTCATCCGTGCCCATCCATGCCGCTGCTGACGGAGCCATACGGATCGCCCCCCAATCCGTAGCGCGCGGGTCAGCTATTGGAAGCAGCGGGGCCAACAGCGCCAGTGTCACAAAAAGCACCACCACAAATGCCCCCACCAGCGCACTTTTGTTGCGACGCAGTTTGAGCCAGGTCCGGCTTTGTGGCTTGGTCGACACAGGATTGGCGATGGCAGTCATTGCGCGGTCCTCAATCTGGGGTTCAGGATGACGTAAAGCACATCGGCAACAAGGTTCATCAGGATAAAGCCGACCGCCGTACAAAGCACGACCCCCTGCACGACCGCATAGTCGCGATTAAACACGGCATCGACGATCAGCTTGCCAAATCCGGGAATTGTGAAAATCTGTTCAGTAAGCACGGCACCGGCAAGCAACTCTCCGAACAAAAGCGCGGTTAGGGTCACGACCGGCAAGACCGCATTACGGAATGCATGTTTCAGGATCACAATGCCACCGCGCAACCCCTTGGCTCGCGCCGTACGCACGTAATCGGCTTGCAACACCCCCAACATCGAAGACCGTGTGTGCCGCATCAAGGTTGCTGCCAGCGCTGTCCCAAGAACAAAAGCGGGCATGATCATCGTGGTCAAAGATCGCCACGGATCGACAAAGAAGCTTTCATAACCAGAGGCCGGCAACCAGCCCAAATTGACCGATACCAGCAGGATCAGCATGATCCCAAGCCAGAAATTCGGGATCGACAGGCCGGACAGGGCGATCAGATTTGCAAGCCAGTCAACCCATGTGCCCTTGCGGACAGCAGACAGGATGCCTGCGGGAATACCGATCAGAATGGCGAACAGCATCGACATGATCGCAAGCTGGATCGTAACAGGTAGTTTCGAGGCGATCAGGTTCAGCACAGGTTCGTTGGTCCGCAGCGACATGCCAAGATCGCCGCGCAGCACATCGCCTGCCCAATATAAATACTGCATCAAGATGGGTTCGTTCATATGATATCTTTCGCGCAGGAGCGCGATCACTTCGGGGTCGCGATCTTCGCCTGCCATGACCAGAATGGGATCACCAGGCAGCAACTTTTGCAGGGCAAAGACAAACATAGACACAATGATCAGCGTCGGGATTGCGATCAGAAGACGACGAAAAATGAACAACAGCATTGGCCTGTCCGTTGACTGGAGAATGGGTTGCACGCGTGGCGCAATGACCCCTTGTGTCAGCACAGGCCGCTGAATCGGCCTGTGCCTGTGGCGTGTTTATTCCATGGTCACTCCGGCAAGACGGATCATGCCATCAGGATAAGCGACAAAACCATCGATCTGGTTTGACATCGCCCAGAGCCATGTCTGGTGATACAAATAGACGATCGGCAATTCTTCACGCAGGATCGCATTTACGCCGTCATAGCTGGCCTTGCGTTCCGCCGTGTCTGTAGACAGGCGCGCCTCGTTCAGCAGGTTATCCACCTCTTCCGAACAAAATCTGCTGTCGTTCAGACCACCTTCGCAGGTCATGAATGCGTGGATATTTCCGTCTGGGTCAGTGCGTCCGGACCAACCAACCTGACTGCCTTCGTAATTGCCCGCCGTCTGTTCAGACAACATGGTCGCAAATTCCGTTGCCTTGATTGAAATGTCGATCCCTGCCTCGGCTGCCATGGCCTGAATGACCTGCATCAGTTGCAATTGCACCGGGTTGTTCGGGGCCTGAATTTCGATGCTGATCCCATCTTCCAAACCTGCCTCGGCCAACAGGGCGCGGGCCTGTTCAACGTCACGCGCCTCGACCGGGTTGGATTGGTCATACCAAGGCGAGGTCGGTGGGAATGGCTGGTTGCCTGCCGCATAGGTGCCCTCAAACACGACATCGTTGATCACGTCGCGGTCAATCGCAAGCGACAGGGCGCGGCGCACGCGCGCATCTTGGCCAAGCGGTGTTTCCGAACGCTCGCCATTGTTCACGTTGATCGTGATACCTTGATATCCAAGGCTAGTCTCCGCGGCAAAGCTCAGGTCACTGTCAGACTGCACACCGGCGGCATCAGACGGAGCAAGACGTTCCAGCATATCAAGATCGCCCGAACGCAGGTTTGCCAGACGCACGGTCGTATCCGGGATCGGCAGGAAGATCAGACGGTCAAAGTTATAGCTGTCTGCATCATAATGATCGGCGAATTTTTCCAGCACGATGCGATCCTGCTGAATCCTTTCTACGAACTGGTATGGACCCGAACAGACAGGGTCATTGGCCAGTTCCAGCCCTTTTTCTGCGGCTGCGGTGGGCGAAAGCATCATGCCCGCCCGGTCAGAAAGTTGTGCCAGCAGCGTCGCATCAGGCGAAGATAATGTGAACGCCACTTCATATTCGCCAGTAGCGGCAACGCTTTCGACAGATGTCAGCTCGGATTTGCGGCGACTTTCATCCAGTGTCTGGGACCGTTCGATGTTGGCGACAACGGCTTCGGCGTTGAAGGGCGTGCCATCATGAAACATGGCATCTTCCCGCAGCTGCATGGTCAGGGTCATCGCATCGTCCGACCAGGCCCATTCTGTTGCCAGTTCAGGCACGAATTCCAGATCTGGCGAGATGTTGATCAGCTTGTCGCAAAGGGACTCGAACACGATCCGCCCGACGAATGTGCGGGCCTGATCGGTGTCCAGGGCATCGGGATCCTCTTGAAGCCCGATACGTAGATCGGCGGCAAAAGCCCCCGATGTCATGGCCACTGATGCCATGAATGCTGTGAAAAGCTTTCTTGTTGTCATTGCGGTGTCTCCTTGTTGGTGGATCTTACGTTCTCTGCCGCCGTTTTGGCTTCGCTCGCTTGGCGGTAAAGCGCGAAACGGGCAGTGGCGGCGGGGCTGCGTGTGTCTTTGTTGACACTTGGCAGGTCAGGTTGCGGCAGCGTGTCGTGGTGATGGCAGGCGACCTGATGCAAGGTCCCTTCAAGCACGGGTCTTTCGCTGCGGCAAATCTCAGTCGCATGGGGACAGCGTGTGTGAAATTTGCAGCCGGATGGCGGATTGGCGGGTGATGGGATATCCCCATCCAGCACCGCGCGCGCCCGTTTGCCCCCTGGCGCAGGCACCGGGATCGCCGTCAACAGCGCCTGCGTGTAAGGATGACGCGGGGCCGTGAACAGGCTTTCTGTATCGGTCATTTCCACAATCTCACCAAGATACATCACAGCGATCCGGTCACTCATATGGCGGATCACTGCCAGATCATGGGCAATAACCACCAGCGTCAGCCCAAGCTCTTGCTTCAGATCTTCTAGCAAGTTCACGATCTGCGCCTGCACTGACACATCAAGCGCAGAAACAGGTTCATCCCCGATCAGCAGCTTCGGCCCAGAGGCCAAGGCGCGCGCGATACAGATGCGTTGACGCTGACCGCCTGAAAACTCGTGTGGATAGCGATCGGCCATATCAGGGCGCAACCCGACGCGCGCCATCAGCTCTGCAACCTTGCTGCGCCGTTGGCTGGCGTTCAGATCGGTGTGAACTCCTAATGGTTCCGCGATAATCGCCGACACTGTCATGCGCGGATTCAGCGACGAAAACGGGTCCTGAAAGATAAATTGCAGATCAGAACGCAGCGCCCGCATTTGCGGCGCGCTCAGCGTTGTCAGGTCCTGTCCTTCATAAATCACGCGGCCTTCGCTGGCATCGATCAGACGCAGCAACAGCCGCGCCAGCGTAGACTTGCCACAGCCAGACTCACCAACGATTGCGAATGTCTCGCCCCGGTGTACCTGCAGCGACACGCCGTTAACTGCATGAATTGTGGTCGATTTTGTAAAAAGCCCGCCGCCTTGAACAAATCGTTTTTGCAAATCATGGGTTTCAAGGATGATATCTTTCATTTTTCAGCCACCAGATCGTCCAGCGGTGCGCGCAGACAGGCCACAGATTGTCCATTTTCTAAATCCGTCAGCGCAGGACGCGTCCTTTCGCAATCGGCGACTGCAAATGGACAGCGCGTCGAGAAGCGACATCCTGCAGGCATCATATCAGGGGCGGGCACTGCACCCGGGATCGTCATCAGCCGCCCCTGTCGCCCGGCAATCGCAGGCATCGATCCCATCAGACCCAGCGTATAGGGATGCTGCGGATCGTCAAAAATCCGCGCCACGGGGCCGCTTTCGACGATGCGTCCAGCATACATGACCGCGACTTCATCGGCGATTTCGGCCACGACACCAAGATCATGCGTGATCATAAGTAAGGCCGCGCCGGTTTCATCCTGTAATTCGCGCATCAGATCCATGATCTGCGCTTGGATGGTCACGTCCAGCGCCGTGGTCGGTTCGTCCGCGATCAAGAGCGCAGGATCATTGGCGAGCGCCATTGCGATCATCACGCGTTGACGCATTCCGCCGGACATCTGATGCGGATAATCATCAAGACGCTTTTCAGCCGCTGGCATCCGTACCTTGCGAAACATTGCAAGCGCCCGGTCCCGCGCCTCGGCCATTGTACAGGCTTTGTGACGGCGGATGGCCTCAGCGACCTGATGACCCACGGTAAAAGCGGGGTTCAGGCTTGTCATAGGCTCCTGAAAGATCATCGCCAGACTGTTGCCGCGCAGATCCTCTATCTGGGCTTCGGGCAGATCCAGCATGTTGCGCTCTTGAAATCGAACGCTGCCGCGGGTGACCGTCGCATCCCGTTTGGAAAGCAAGCCCATGATCGCCAAAGACGTCACCGATTTGCCGCAACCTGATTCACCGACGAGACACAATGTCCTGCCGCGCGGGATCGCAAAGCTGACACCGTCGATCAGATCAAGCGGCTGGCCGCGAAACCGGATCGACAGGTCCTCGACCACCAGCACCGGATCAGGATGCATCAATGAGAGCCTCCATCGACGTCAGGTCCAGAATGCGGTCATTCAGACTGGTCAGGTGGGTGCGCATCGCAGCACCCGCCTGAACCGGATCATGCGCAGCAATCGCCGCGACAATGGCACTGTGTTGCTGGTTGGTCTGCGCAAGATTGGCACGGCTGCGCGCACTTTCTCGCAGGACGCGCCAGGAATCGTCATGGCGGGCGCGGTCCATTGAATCAAAGATCATCAGAAAGAAACGATTCCCAGCAGCGCGGGCAATTTCACGGTGAAAGGCCGAATCCCACAATTCGCGGCTGTCTGCGTCTTTTGCGGTGTTCAAACGGGTCAGCGCATCACGCATCCGCAAGATATCGGCACCGGATGCACGCAAGGCGGCCAGCTGTGCAAGCTGCGGCTCAAGCCGCAGTCGGACCTCCATCACTTCGTAGAAATTTACATCCAGCGCGTTCAAAGTGTTGAGCTTATCAGGCGGTGTGCCCGCAAAAGTGCCAGCGCCCTGTCGCCGCCAAACCATGCCTTCGGCCTCCAACACCTCCAAGGCGCGGCGGATGGACCGACGGCTAATACCATAATTCAATGCCAATTGGCGTTCGGTCGGGAGCCTTTTATCATTGGCCGCCTGTATGTCATCCAACAGCAAACGGAGCCTTTCCAAGGCTAGAGTGGAGTTATCATGTCTAGTCGCCAAGTGATCGTATCCTTGTGAACCAATGTTCATTTGGTTCAGTGACTGACAGATTGGGCTGCATTGCAAGATGATTATTCAAGTTGAGTGATCTTTTTGCAGCAACCGCTTAAATTTCGGGGCAACTGCCTAATATTCAGTAAGACTGACGACATCCCGAGGCGAATGTTGATTTGCACGCAGTTTGCATGGCGCCAGCGGCCGAGCGAACCAATTCGATGATTTATTCAGAGCGAATGAGCGCAGTGGTGAATAGCATACCTGTAGCACCGCCCGGGCATAATGGTCACTGATGTGCCTCGCTCTCTCCCGGTCGCCTAAACCTTTGGTTTTCAATACAGGCCAAAATTGAGGGGACGTACATAGACCGTAACGGCCCGGACTGGCCATTCACACTCGTTTGGGCGAATGACTGCCTTTAAGGTCTGAGTTTTACTATTCTAGCTTCAAAGATGCGCTGCCCAGCGAGGATGGCTTTCGTCGATGACCAGCGGATGGCTATGCCTGCGATGACCGTTCAAATGAGGGTGATCAAGGGGCAGGTTATCGTGCGTGTGTTCAATTTGAACAGGGTCTCCGGACGGCCAGAGTTTAAGGGCGGCTATCATTCCGGCGGCAGCGAGGAACCCCAGGCTGATCAGCGCAGGAACGACGCCATAAACCGTCAACAGCCAGCCCGACAGCGGATAGGTCACCAGCCAGCAAGCGTGCGAGAGTGCAAACTGCGCGGCGAACAGCGCGGGGCGGTCTTCGGCATGGGCGGACCGGCGCAGCAACCGGCCGGACGGGGTGAGGACGGCGGAATACCCCAACCCCACCATAACCCACGTTCCGAGAAGTAGGGGCCAGCCGAGGTCGGTTGCAAGGATCGTCAATGCCAGTCCGAACAGTGCCGCGACCATCAGGGCAGCACCGCACAACATCACCGGCCGGTCCGGCATCGCATCCAGAACACGCGGGAGCACCAGTGCAGCCGTCATGGAGCCCGCTCCAAAGGCGAACATTGTCCAGGCCAGCGCGCTTTCCGACAGGCCAAGAGAGCCGCGCACCAGAACGACGGTATTGACCAGCACCATCGCCCCCGCCGCCGCCGCTGCAAGGTTTAGCGCCAGGAGCCCGCGCAGGCGGGGCGTGGCAAGGTAGATGCGGATGCCCCGTGTGGTCCGGTCATAGATTCCGCGCTGCTCGGACGGGCTGGGGCTGGGCAGCAGCACCGAAACAACCAAAAGGGCCGAGGCCGCAAAACCTACGACCGTTCCGAGGAAAAGCGAATTGTAGGACATCACCGTGAGCAGAAGTGCCGCCAGCGTCGGACTGACGATGTTTTCCAGATCGTAGGCCAGCCGCGACAGCGACAGCGCGCGGGTATAGCGCGCCTCTTCTGGCAGAACATCCGGAATCGTCGCCTGAAAGGTCGGCGTGAAGGCGGCGGAGGCCGATTGGAGCAGGAAAATCAGAACATAGACCTGCCATACCTCGGTCACGAAAGGGAGTGCCAGCGCCACGCCGGCGCGCACCAGATCGAGCGTCACCAGAAGCGCGCGGCGCGGCAGGCGGTCCACGAAGGCCCCGGCAATAGGAGCGATGCCCACATATGCCACCATCTTGATGGCAAAAACCGTGCCGAGGACCAGCGCCGCCTCGTCACCCGCAAGGTCGAAGGCAAGCAGACCGAGGGCGACCGTCGCAAGACCGGTTCCCAGAAGCGCCACGACTTGCGCCAAGAACAGATGGCGATATGTGCGGTCAGAGAGGGTATCAAGCATGGTGGGCCTCAGAGATATCGGGCGATCGTCCGCAACTCGGCACGGTCCATTTCGGAGCCTTCGGCATCAAGACAATGGTCCATATGGTCGTGAATGAGGGCCCGCTTCGCGTTTGCGATCGCTTTTTCGACCGCCTGCATCTGCTGCGCGATCTCAAGACAAGGTTTGCCCGCCTCGATCATCTCGATCACGGCGCGCAGGTGACCGTCAGCGCGTTTCAGCCGGGTGACAATTGCGGGGTGACTTGCATGGACATGGGGATTTATCATATGCATTTCTTGTCC
>JAGXHB010000164.1 GCA_024636425.1 Roseobacter sp. | reverse complement strand
TCTGTGTGTCGGTGCCTCTGATACCGCAGCACCGCAGGTTTCTCACAAGATGGCACAGCGCAGGATTGACCTGCTGGCAATCGAGCAGAACGCATGGGTTCTTGCCTCCAAGGACGATCGCTGCGTGGTCGTGGCGACGCGCACCGAACTCGATTGGGCCATGAAAAATGGGCAAACCTGTGTCTGGGCACCCTCCAAAATCGTCCTGGATGCAGTCGATACCCCCTCTGCGCAGCCCCGGGATGCCGTGGCGTTGGCGGCGTGGTTCGCCGCGACCTTTGATGCAAGCGAAATGCTGGTGATCGGGGCGGACCTGCCCCTTGATGCATCCGTGCCGCTGCGGATGGTGTCTGCCAACGACAGTATTCTTTGACCGATGACGCAGATTTACTACAGGCCGCTTGTCCAGATCGGCCCCATCCGCCCCGTGGGCGCAGTGACTTTGGCAGGGGGCTGGGGCTGGTTCACTCAAGCCGAGGCGCTTGCGCGCGGCGGGACACCAAGGATCGTGTCTGCGGATGACATTCCCGCAGCAATCCTTGACCGGCTGAGCGCCCCCCGACCCGCAATCGCGCGCTTGTCGCTGGACCGGCCAAGGATCATGGGCATCCTGAACACGACCCCGGACAGCTTTTCGGATGGCGGCGACCACACCGCGACCCGCGACGCCATTGCGGCGGGCCAAAGGATGCATGCCGCCGGTGCGGACATCATAGATATCGGCGGCGAATCTACCCGCCCCGGCGCGAAAACCGTTGCGACCGAAGAAGAGATCGCCCGAACCGCCCCGGTGATTTCGGCACTGCGCGCGGCTGGCGTCACGCTTCCCCTGTCGGTTGATACGCGCAAAACGCTTGTCGCGCAGGCAGCCATCGCAGCGGGCGCGGATCTTGTGAACGATGTGTCGGGCTTTACCTTCGACCCTCAGCTTGCACCGTTTTGCGCAGACCGCCAGGTGCCGGTTTGTGTGATGCACGCGCAGGGGGATCCTGAAACGATGCATCTTGATCCGCGCTATGACAATGTGCTGCTGGATGTCTATGACGCACTTGACCGTCAGATCGCTGCGCTGGAAACCGCCGGTCTGCCGCGTGCAGCCATCCTGGCCGATCCGGGCATCGGATTTGGCAAGACTCAAGAGCATAATCTGGCACTTCTTGCGCGGATCAGCCTGTTTCATGGACTTGGCACGCCGATATTGCTGGGCGCGTCGCGCAAGCGCTTCATCGGAACACTCGGTGACGCGCCCGAGCCCAAGGACCGCACGGCGGGTTCGATCGCAGTCGCGCTTGCAGGAATCTCTCAGGGGGTTCAAATGGTGCGGGTGCATGATGTAGCAGAGACGCGACAGGCGGTGACACTGTGGCATGCCGCTTATTTCGGGAGCATTTTATGACGAAGTTATTTGGAACGGACGGCATTCGCGGCAAGGCGAATGTGTATCCGATGACCGCCGAAGTCGCGTTGCGGATTGGTGCTGCGGTCGGGCGCTACTTCAGCGCTTCGCGTGAAGGGGTACACCGCGTCGTCATCGGCAAGGACACACGCCTTTCAGGCTATATGTTCGAGAACGCGCTGACCGCCGGATTGACTTCGTCCGGGATGAATGTGCTGCTTCTGGGGCCGGTGCCGACCCCTGCGGTTGGCCTGCTGACGCGGTCCATGCGGGCGGATCTGGGGGTCATGATCTCGGCCAGTCACAACCCGGCGACAGATAACGGCATCAAGTTTTTCGGACCTGACGGCTTCAAGTTAAGCGATGCTGTCGAGGCGGAGATCGAGAAGATGATCGCTGACGGGGTCGAGATGAACCCCGCTGACAAGATTGGCCGCGCGAAACGGATTGACGATGGCCGGTTCCGCTATGTCGAGCGGGTGAAGTCTTCGTTCCCGCGTCAGATGCGTCTGGACGGTCTCAAGGTCGTGGTCGATTGCGCCAATGGTGCGGCGCACCGTGTGGCCCCCGAAACGCTTTGGGAACTGGGCGCGGAAGTTGTCGAGATCGGCGTGGCACCCAATGGTTTCAACATCAACGAGATGTGCGGATCGACGCACCCCGAACGCGCCGCCGCCGCCGTTTTGAGCCATGCGGCTGATGTCGGGATCTGCCTTGACGGGGACGCCGACCGGGTGATCCTGATTGACGAGACCGGCAAGGTCGGGGACGGCGATCAGTTCATGGCGCTGATGGCGTCGCGGTGGGCGGCAGAAGAGCGATTGGCCAAGAATGCGCTGGTTGCCACCGTGATGAGCAATTTGGGACTTGAGCGGTTCTTGCAGGGCGAAGGTGTCACCTTGGAAAGAACTGCCGTCGGTGACCGCTATGTCGTTGAGCGGATGCGCGATGGCGGCTTCAACCTTGGCGGGGAGCAGTCGGGCCATATTGTCATGACGGATCACGCCACGACGGGCGACGGGCTGATGGCCGGTCTGCAGTTCCTGGCAGAGATGGTCCGGTCGGGCAAGAAATCGTCGGAGCTGTTGCACAACTTCGACCCCGTCCCACAGCTTTTGAAGAATGTGCGCTTTGAAGCTGGGCAGACTCCGCTTGAGAATATGCATGTAAAGCAAGCGATTGCGCAGGCCGAAGCTGACCTTGCGGGGCAGGGGCGGTTGCTGATCCGGAAATCGGGCACCGAACCGCTGGTGCGGGTCATGGCGGAACACGAGGACGCCGGTCTGATGGCGCGCGCTGTCGATTCCGTGGTCGACGCGGTATCGGACGCCGTCCGGATCTGAAGGGGCGCTGGCGCGCATTAGATTTTTCTCGGGGGCATGCTGGCGCTGCGGCACCGCGCCGGTTCAAGGGTCATCCCAAGAAGCTCTCGCGGATGCCTTCGGCGAGGATTTTTTGCCATTTGGAACTAGCGGGTTTTTCCGGTCATCAGGCGACGCAAAGAACTGAACTGGCTGATCGCCACGCCACCAAGGATCAGTGCGAGTGACCAAAGCAAGGTCGGGGGCAGGGGTTCATGCAGGATGAGCGCGCCAAGGCAAACCGACCAGACGGGCACTTGATAGTTTACCAGTGACATGAAGACGGGTCCGGCGCTGCGCACCACCAGCACGCGCAGGAAATTTGCCGCAGCCGTCGGGACCAGTCCAAGAAACGCGAGCACGCCGAGGATCTTGGGCGCGGGGAGGGGGGGCACGCCTTCGACGCTGAGGGCCAGCGGGACGGTCATGCAGGTGGCGATCACCAGCAGGATCGTGGCAAGACCGATCGGGTCGATGGGCGGCAGGCGGCGCATGGCGATGGAGCTGACCGCATAGCAGCATGACGCGCCGAGGCAGGCCAATCTGCCCCAGGTCTCAAGCCGCGTGCCGGTGCTGTCGAATGCCTCTGTCCCGATCAGGATGACGACGCCTGCGAATCCGACCGTAAAGCCTGCCGATTTGCGCAGGCTCATCCGTTCGCCGGGCACGAGAAGATGCGCCAGCGGCAGGATGATCAGCGCCGTGGCTGCCATTGAAACGCCGGCAAAGCCCGACGTGACGAATTGCTGTCCCCAGGCCAATAGCGTGAAAGGCACGGCGGAGCTTGCTGCCCCCACGAAGACGAGCGCTGTAAGGTCTGATCTGGTGGGCCGGGTCAGAAAAAGCTTGTACCCGCGAGCGCCCCAGATCCCGATCATGACCAAGGCCGCGAGCGAGACGCGGCTGGCCGCCACCCAGAACGGCGGCATTCCCGTCAGAGCGACTTCGGTCACCATGAAGGTGCCGCCCCAGATAAAGGCCAGCACTGCGATCATCAGCCAGCTTGCAGGGGTGATCCGGGGGGCGTCTTGCATGGGGTGGGGTATCCTTTGAGCCCCCAAGCGTTAGGGCCAGTTTCGTCCGGCCACAAGACGCGGGATACGGGAAAGCCGGCGCTTGGGAACAAGCTGACGCGGCGAAAGGTTACTATTTCAGTAAAAACCGGAAGGATGAAAAGATGGATTGGACCGTACTGACGGGCGCGCTGGCGTTTTTTACCTTGGGGGTGGTCGTGATCCTGGCCATTGTCAGCAAGCAAAAGACCGATGCGCGAAAGAAAGACCCGAACGCGCCGAAATCAACATTGGCGAAGGATGGGGATCCGCACGGCGACCCGAAAGATACCTGAGCCAACGGAGAACAATCGGCCCGGGACCAGTAAGACCCGGGCCGATATATCTTAGTTCTTGGACTTGTCGACCATCTTGCCAGCCGAGATCCAAGGCATCATTTCGCGCAGTTTTGCGCCGACCTGTTCGATCTGGTGCTCGTCATTGATGCGACGCGTCGCCTTGAACGAAGGCTGGCCGACGGCGTTTTCCTGCATGAAGTCACGCACGAACTTGCCGTTCTGGATGTCGGTCAGGACCGCTTTCATCTTCGCTTTGGTCTCGTCGTAGGGCAGGATGCGCGGGCCGGAGACATATTCTCCGTACTCGGCCGTGTTGCTGATCGAGTAGTTCATGTTGGCGATACCGCCTTCATAGATCAGGTCAACGATCAGCTTTACTTCGTGCAGACATTCGAAATAGGCCATTTCAGGCGCGTAGCCCGCTTCGACCAATGTCTCAAAGCCCATACGGATCAGTTCGACCAGACCGCCACACAGCACCGCCTGCTCGCCGAACAGATCGGTTTCGCACTCTTCGCGGAAGTTCGTCTCGATGATGCCGGAGCGGCCGCCACCGATGGCCGAGCAATAGCTGAGGCCGATTTCCAGCGCCTTGCCGGAAGCGTCCTTGTCTACGGCGACAAGGCAGGGCACGCCGCCGCCTTTGGTGTATTCGCCACGCACGGTGTGACCGGGGCCTTTGGGGGCCATCATGATCACGTCGATGCCTTCTTTGGGCTCGATCAGGCCGAAATGCACGTTCAGGCCGTGGGCAAACGCGATCGCGGCACCTTCGCGGATATTGTCATGGACGTATTTTTTGTAGGTTTCGGCCTGAAGCTCGTCGGGCATGGTGAACATGATGACATCGGCCCAGGCGGCGGCTTCTGCGATTTCCATGACCTTGAGGCCTTCGCCTTCGGCCTTGGCCTTGGAGGAGGAACCTTCGCGCAAAGCGACGACAAGGTTCTTTGCACCGCTGTCGCGCAGGTTCAGGGCGTGGGCGTGACCTTGGGAGCCATAGCCGAGGATGGCGACTTTCTTGTCCTTGATCAGGTTCACGTCGCAGTCACGGTCGTAATAAACGCGCATTGGGGCGTCCTTTCGGGTTCGTTGAAATCTGGGAGAGTTATATCCGACGCAGCGCTGGGGACCAGTGCTGGGATATGAGTTTATTTTGCGAAATGAAGATGGT
This sequence comes from Roseobacter sp., assembly GCA_024636425.1. GTDB lineage: Bacteria > Pseudomonadota > Alphaproteobacteria > Rhodobacterales > Rhodobacteraceae > Sulfitobacter. The sequence continues at coordinate 9,399 of JAGXHB010000164.1, read as the reverse complement.
AATGCGTAGTTTGGCACAAAAATGGAAAAATCATGCTTGATGATATGGATCGGCGCATTCTGCGTCACTGGCAGGCCGACGCAGGGCTGAGCCCGGGAGAGCTGGCAGAGCTGACCGGTCTGACCTCCGGAAAGGTCGCGCGGCGGATCGCACGGATGCAGGAGGCGGGGATCGTGCAAGGCGTGGGGACGGTCGTGGATTGGGTGGCATTGGGCTATGCCGTGGAGGTGTCGCTGAGGATCACGCTGGACAAGACCCAAGGCAACGCGTTCGACCGTTTCCTTGCTGCGGCCCGCACGCTGGAGGAGGTGATCGAGATGCAGACCTTTCTGGGGCGCGTTGATGTGCGCCTGTCGGTCATCGCGCGGGATATGGCGCATTACCAGAGCATTTATCGCGAGAAGATCCTGACCTTGCCGCATATCGCGGACATCGAAGCATTGATGCATGTGGCGCGGATCAAGGCGGACGAGGTGCTGCCCCTGTGATCACGCTTGATGACATTGACCACCGGCTGATCCGGTCCTTGGCGCGGGATGCGAGCCAGAGTGCCGGCGCGTTGGGGCGGCATCTGGGGCTGTCGCAGCCCGCGACGTGGCGCCGCATCAAGCGGCTGGAGGAGGCGGGTATTCTGCGGGGCAAGCGGCTGAGGCTGAACCGCGAGGCGTTGGGATTTGGCGTGACGGTGTTTCTGGGCGTCAAGCTCGCCACCAAGGGGCGCGTCAGTCTGGAGGATTTTGAGCGCGCGGTCAGTGCCATCCCCGAGGTGCAGACGGTGGAGCATGTCTTGGGTCTTTATGATTACCGGCTGCGCGTGGTGGCGCGGGATCTGGCCGACTTCGAGCGCGTGTTGCGCAGGCGGATCATGACGCTGCCCGGCGCGGGGGCGGTCGAGGCGAATGTCCTGTTGAGCGAGGAGCGGTTGCCGGGGCCTTTGGGCCTATGACTTTGGACATCGGCGCGCTATCCTTGGCACAAAGGGAAAGGAGCACCCCATGGCAGCTTTGCTGAATACTGTTGACCCGCAAGGGCTTGAAGAATTTTCGGTCGTTTTCACGGACCGGTCGCTGAACCATATGTCCGCCGCGTTTCAGGGCGTGATGCGCGACATCAGCGCCCTGCTGAAAGAGGTGTATAACGCCGATGCTGTGGCCATCGTGCCGGGTGGGGGTACCTTCGGCATGGAAGCCGTCGCCCGCCAGTTCGCCCGCGGTGCCGAAGTGCTGGTCGTGCGCAACGGGTGGTTCTCCTATCGCTGGAGCCAGATCATCGAAAGTGGCGAGCTGACGGGAAACACCACTGTGCTGAAGGCGCGAATGCAGGGCAACAGCACGCCCGCCCCCTTCGCGCCCTGTCCGATTGATGAAGTGGTCAAGGCGATCCGCACACAAAAGCCTGCCGTTGTCTTCGCGCCGCATGTAGAAACCAGCGCGGGCGTGATCCTGCCCGATGATTATATCCGGCAGATGACCGATGCTGCGCATGACGTGGGGGCGCTGATGGTGCTGGATTGCATCGCGTCGGGCTGTGCGTGGGTCGATATGCGCGCCCTTGGGGTCGATGTGCTGATCTCCGCCCCGCAAAAGGGGTGGAGCGCGTCGCCCTCTGCCGGGCTGGTGATGATGTCGGAGCGTGCGGTCGCCCGACTGGCCGAGACGAAATCAGACAGTTTTGCGATTGATCTGGCGAAATGGCACAGCATCATGAAAGCCTATGAGGACGGCGGCCATGCCTATCATGCCACCATGCCGACAGACGCGCTGCGCGGTTTTCGCGACACGATGAAGGAAACGCAAAGCTACGGATTCGAGCGTCTGAAAGAGGCGCAGTGGCGGTTGGGCGACGGGGTGCGCAAGATGCTGGCCGACAAGGGCGTCGTCTCGGTTGCCGCTGACGGGTTCGGCGCGCCGGGCGTTGTGGTCAGCTATACCGGTGATCCTTCGGTGCAAAACGGCAAGGCCTTTGCCGCTGAAGGCATGCAGATCGCCGCTGGCGTGCCGCTGATGTGTGACGAGCCGGATGATTTCAAGACATTCCGGCTCGGGCTGTTTGGTCTGGACAAGCTCTATGATGTCGACGCAACGCTGGCGCGTCTTGGGCGCGTGGTCGACAAGGTTCTGTGAAATCAGGGAGTTGCGGCGGGTGTTTAACCCTGCCGCATGCCCAGACCCATTTCCATCAGCATCTTGCGCACCGGCGGCATCGCGTAAAGCGCGTTCAGGCCTGTGGCGCGCGCATCCCGCGCAAGCGGGGCGCTGGCCTGACTGGCCCGGTTCAGAAGGTCGATCCCGCGCACCCGCAGCATGATGTCGCCATAGCGCGCCTTGTGATAGGCATCGAGCATCTTCTGACCGCCGATGCCGTCACGGTCGCCCTGTGCCAGATCCAGCAAGCTTGCCACATCCTGCAGGGACATGTTCAACCCCTGCGCCCCGATTGGGGGCATGACATGCGCGGCCTCTGCGATCAGCGCGATGCGTTCGCCGGAGAGCCGCGCAGCATGCTGCGTGATGATAGGCCATACAGCCCGTTTGGTCACAAGGGTGAGGGGGCCGAACATGTGGCAACAGCGCAGCGAGGCTTCGTCTGAAAACGCGTCAGGCTCAAGCGCCATACGGCGCGTGCATTCGGCAGCATCATCCATCCACACCACGGCAGAGCAGGGCATGCCATCGCGGTCTGGCAGCGGCACCAGCGTGAAGGGGCCACCAGTGCGGTGCACCTCGGTGGAGACGTTTTCATGCGGCACAGGGTGGGTCACGGCAAAGACGATGGCCTTTTGCCCATAGCCGGTTTTCGTGAAGCCGATGCCCGCTGCCTTGCGCATGGGGCTGTCGCGCCCGTCAGCGGCAATGACCAGCGGGGTGCGGATCCGTGTGCCATCGCTCAAGCCCACGCGGGCTTCGGTCGTGCGGGTGAACAGCGACGTCGTGGCAGTGCCGGGGCGGAAATCGACATTGGGGAGCTCCGCCAACCGCTCCAGCAGCGCGCGGCGCAGCAGCCAGTTGGGGAAATTCCAGCCAAAAGGCTGATCCGAGATGTCTTTGGCGTCAAAGGCGCGGGTCACCCGCGGCTCGGGGTCAGGACCGCCCGCATCCACGATCTGCATGACTTGCAGGGGGGCAGCGTGATCCGCCAGATGCGACCAGATGCCAGCCGCTTCAAGCACGCGGCGGGCAGGCTGCAACATCGCGGTTGAGCGCAGGTCGGCCCCGTCTGACCCCTCGCTTGTGACGGGCGGGGTGGGATCGACGCAGATCACATCGAAACCCGCACTGCCAAAAGCCGCCGCCGCCGTCAGGCCTGCGATGCCACCGCCCGAAATCAAAAGATCACACTCCATTTCCATGCCTCAAAGCTAGCCCGTGATCCGGCCAAGAAAAGCGGTCAGATCATCGGTGTGAAAGTGAATATGCGCAGCCGGCTCGGCCGTGGGGGCTACATGCACCGTCCCCATGCCAAGCGCGTGCGGCACGGCAAGGTTGCGGGGGTCATCCTCGAACATCACGGCCTTGGTCGTATCCACCTTGTCGATGGCAAAGATCTTGTCGAAGGCGGCCTGTTCCGGCTTTGGCAGGAAATCCGCATGTTCGACCCCATAGATCGCATCGAAAAGTCCCGCGAGTCCACGCGCCTCGATCACCCGTTCTGCATAGGGCGCTGTGCCATTGGTGTAGATGATCCGCCGTCCCGGCAGGGCGGCGATATGGGCGGCAAGCTGTGGGTCGGGTGTCAGCGTGTCAAAGGTGATCTCGTGCACATCATGCAGATAGGGGCCCGGATCCAGATCATGTTCGCGCATCAGCCCTGCCAAGGTCGTGCCGTAGGTGTGCCAATATTGCTTGCGCAGGCGGTCCGCCTCGGCGTGATCCACGCCAAGGGCCGTCATCACCCAAGCGGTCATGCGCACTTCGATCAGATCGAAAAGCCGCGCAGAGGGCGGATAAAGCGTGTTGTCGAGGTCGAAGACCCAAGTGTTCACGTGACTGAAAGACTGTTTTGGCATGCTTTGTTGCTACGCGCCCCAAGGCCAATACGCAAGATCGTGGACTTGCGCAAATGGACGCGGGGGGTAAGGTGAGGGTGCAGTGAAAAGGTAGCCTGATGCATTCCCCACGACCCGGACCCACCGACGCCTATACCATGATCCTTGATGCCATTGATGTGGGCACCTATCGCCCCGGCAGCCGCCTGGTCGAAAGCGAGCTTGCCGAACGCTTTGGCGTGTCGCGCACGCCCATTCGCGAGGCATTACAACGGCTTGAGACCCAGTCGCTGCTAGCGCGCGACGGGCGTAGCCTGATCGTGGCATCGCTGGATCACAACCAGATGGCCGAACTTTACGTTGTCCGGGGAGAGCTTGAAGGGCTGGCGGCCCGGCTGGCCGCGCGCCACGCCACGGCCGAAGAAGTGCGCGTGCTGCGCGAGATGGTGGAGCAGGACAACGCGTTGATGGAAAACCCGGCGGCGCTGGCGCGGGCGAACCGTCGGTTTCATAAGCAGATCCATCTGGCCTCGCACAACCGCTATCTGGTGCAGCAGCTTGATCTGGTGCATCGGTCGATGGCGTTGATGGCCACGTCCTCGCTGGCGGTCGAAGGGCGGGGCGCGATTGCTCAGGCCGAGCATGACAAGATTGTTCAGATGATCGAAGACCGCAACGAAGATGGTGCGGATGATGCCCTGCGGTTGCATATTTCGGTCGCGTTCATGACCCGGCTCAAGCAGGAAGCGGCGCGGCGTGAAGAAGAAGGCTAGCGCGCGGAGGCTGTCGCGGGAGGGGGAGTTTCGCGGTTGCCCGCAACGCCATGTTCGGTCTTGTCCCAGTAAAACGGCGAGACGACGAATTCATAAAGTGCCTTATAAGCCGCGAATGTGCCAAGGATGAAATAGAAGGGCAGCGCTAGGATCCACGGCAGCAAATGGCGATGGTCCCGCCCGCCGACGGCCTTGGCTGCAATCACCATGTTGAGCGCTTCGGCGAAGATGAAGAAATAGAACAGCCCTGCGAGCATCGGCGTTCCCAGTGTCGCCTCGGCCGGATGGGTGACACCGGCAAGGGTCAGGCAGAACGTCCACAACAGCGGCGCGCAGATGAACTGGCTGAAGGTGGCCAGAAACAGCGTTTGTATACCCAGAAACCTAGCAATTCCGACCTCTCGCAGCAGCTTGTGCGGTTGGCGCATATGCACGCACCAGGTAATCAGAAACCCCTTGAGCCAGCGGGATCGTTGCTTCACCCAAGGCCAGGCGCGAAAATTCGCTTCCTCGAACGTGACGGTGGGCAGCAGATCGGTCTTGTAGCCATGGCGTGCCAGTCGCACGCCAAGGTCAGCGTCTTCGGTCACGTTATGGGCATCCCATCCGCAAAGCTGTTCCAGAATATCGCGCTTGAAGAACAGCGTCGTGCCGCCCAGGGGGAGGATCAGCCCCAGCCGGGCGATACCGGGCAGGATCACCCGCCACCATGACGCATATTCGATGGTAAAGCAGCGGGAGATCCAGTTCGTCCGGGCGTTATAATAATCGAGGATGCCCTGCACGCAGGCCACATTGGCGGGGGCCTCTGCAAAATGAGCGACAACCCTGTCGATCTGGTCAACCTCAGGTGCGTCTTCGGCATCCCAGACGCCGATAATGCTGCCTTTGCAAAAATCCAGGGCGTAGTTCAGCGCGCGCGGTTTGGTCTGTAGGCGGTTGGCTTGCGGCACTTCAATCACGTCAAACCATGGCGGGAGCAACGTGCGCGCAATGGTGTCGCGGGTGACGGTGTCGCCTTCCTCGAGCACAAGCACGATTTGCAACAGCGCCTTGGGATAGGTCAGTTGGCCAAGGCGGGCGATCAGGGCCGTCGCAATCTCCTTCTCGCGCAAGAGCGGGACAAGAACCGAAACGCGGGGCAACGGGGCGGGGACCGAGGCAGGGCTGGACTGCGGCGGCCTGATCGCAAACATCTGCGCAAAAAGCGACAGGCTGCGCAGGGAAACAGTCAGAAAGCTGGTGCAAAGCGCCCAGATCATGAGAATTGTGATGGTCCTCGCAGGTTCCATCATGGCAAGCACGGCCAGCAGCATGACCAGCGCCGCGGCCCCTGCTGTCCGGTTGGCCTTGCCAACTTGCCACGTACGGCAGCTTTCGACAGGGGGCACACGCAGCGCGGCGCGCCGTGCCAGCGATGGCCCGTGCAGATCGGAAATACCCTGGCTGATTTGCGAATCTTCAGCGATGACGGGCAGGAAAGTCATCCCGTCGGAGGCAAGTTCGCGCACCGCGCCAAATGCATCAGGGGCGCTGGTTGCAATCAGGATCGTATTTCCCAGCGAACGCCATGGCACGACGCGGTAGCGCAGACAATCAAGGGCTGAAAGATGTTCCGCCATCATCGGACTTGGGGGGTCACATTGCAGATCAATGCGTTGAATCTGGTGCTGCAGGGACAGCGCATCGGCGACATGTGACCAGGTGATTTTGCCTTGGGCGACAAGAATGTCGCCAAGCGGCACCCCAAGCGCGTCCTGCTGTTCCAGCGCATGGACCAGATCAGCCTGATCAATCAAACCGGCATTCACCAGCAACCGCCCGAACGGCACAGGCGGTTTGCCCGGTCGCGCCGGTTCAGGTGCCGTAAAGTGAAGGCGCAAATCGCGCATCGACCGAATCCCTATCTCAAGGATGGGTCCGATGATGCGCGCGCGGTGTTAATCAACCCTTAAAGGATGCAGCCGGTCGCAGCCGTTCTGGATCAGTTCGAGCGCTCTGCCATGGCGGCGGCGAAGCGTTCGAACAGATAAAAGCTGTCCTGCGGGCCGGGGCTTGCTTCGGGATGGTGCTGCACGGACCAGACGGGACGTCCTTCCATCCGGATGCCGCAATTGGACCCGTCGAACAGCGACTGATGCGTCTCCACCACGCCCATGGGCAGGCTTTGCCCATCAACGGCAAAGCCGTGGTTCATCGACGTGATTTCAACCTTGCCGGTTTGCATATCCTTGACCGGGTGGTTTGCACCATGGTGGCCGTGGCTCATCTTGATGGTCTGGCCGCCCAAGGCAAGCGCCAGCATCTGATGGCCAAGACAAATCCCAAAGACAGGAAGGTCTGTTTTCTCAATCACTTCCTTGATCATGGGCACCGCATAAATGCCCGTTGCCGCCGGATCCCCAGGGCCGTTCGACAAGAATACGCCGTCAGGACTATGGGCCATAACGTCATCATAGGTGGCCGACGCAGGAAGCACCGTCACATCGCAGCCTGCCGACGCAAGACAGCGCAGAATGTTGCGTTTCGCGCCATAATCAACGGCGACGACCTTGTAGGGTGCATTTTCCTGCGCCTGATACCCCTCTGGCCAGGCCCACCGCATTTCATTCCAGCGGTAGGACTGTGCACAGGTGACATCCTTAGCTAGATCCATGCCTTCCAGACCGGCAAAGCTCCGCGCGGCTGCGACCAGCGCTTCGACGTCGAAATTGCCGTCGGGGTCATGGGCCAGTGCCGCATGGGGCGCGCCCTGCTGGCGGATGGCGCGGGTCAGGCGGCGCGTATCAATGCCGCCGATGGCGATGCGCCCGCGCGACGACAACCACTCGGACAGATGCTGCACCGAACGCCAGCTGCTGGGGTCGGTCGGCATCCATTTGACGACCATGCCTGCAGCGACGGGATCACCGGTTTCGTCATCTTCGGGATTGGTGCCGGTGTTGCCGATATGCGGAAAGGTAAAGGTCACGATCTGGCCCGCATATGACGGATCGGTCATGATCTCCTGATAGCCGGTCATCGCGGTGTTAAAGCACAATTCAGCAACCGTCTGGCCTGTGGCACCAAACCCCATGCCGTAGAAAAGCGATCCGTCCGCGAGTGCCAGGCAGGCGGTCGGACGGGTTGATACTGGCGCGATCATGAGAGAGCCTCCGGGGCAGCAGAGAAGGGGACCTAAACGGGGGCAACCTAAAGCCGGCAGTCGGCAGGGTCAAGACCGCGTGAAAAATGAATTATACCCCAATATCAAAGGCTTGAGAGAATTCGAGCAGCATTGCGTGTTCGTCGGAAAGTGGCTATGTTGGCCAGCTTAATACCAGTTTGGTCGAAGGACGATGGCAATGGAACTGCGGACACGCATCTCGGATGCAATGAAACAGGCGATGAAGGACAAGGCTGCAGACAGGCTTTCCACACTTCGACTGATCAATGCGGCGATCAAGGACAAGGACATCGCGGCACGGGCAGACGGCGGCGACGACGGTGTCGGCGATGCCGAAGTTCTGGCCATTCTTGGTAAGATGGCCAAGCAACGTCTGGAATCCGCGCGGGCGTATGAAGAAGGTGGCCGTCTTGATCTGGCTGACCGCGAGCGTGAGGAAATCGAGGTTATCGAGGAATTCCTGCCGCGCCAGCTGTCAGAAGCCGAAGCGCAAAAAGCCGTCGATGACGCCATCGCCGAGGTGGGAGCCACGTCGATCCGCGACATGGGCAAGGTGATTGGTCTGCTCAAGGCGAAGTATACAGGTCAGATGGATTTCGGCGCGGTCGGCCCCAAGGTCAAAGACCGGCTGAGCTAAAGGCTAGGGCAGCAGCGACCGGTTAAGTTCGTCAAACAGCGCGATACGTTCCTCTTCGCTGAGGAATTTGCCGATCTCGACCTCGCGCCCCTTTCCCCGCAACGTTACATAGTGGGGGACGGGACCGTCCTTTTCGTACTTCGTGACCACGGTCCAATAGCGGTTGCAGTCCCATTCCTTGACCTCGCCCTTGGGGGTTGTGTGGGTCAGGTGGACATTTTCACCGGTCAGGGTGAACACTTCCTCGATCTGGCGGGCCTTGTGGTTGCCTTGCAACGCAAAATATATCCCCGCGACCGCTGCCAGAACAAACGGCAGCAACCCCCACAACAGCGGCGTGCCAAGCAACGGCAGCGTCGGGATCAGGATCAGCGTAAAGGTTGTGAGGATAAAGGCCGCAAACCCCTTGGGGGGCAAGGATTGGTGCGGCCAAAGGCGCAGTTCCTGCGTTGCGGCAGTGGGAGAGGTTTTCCATTCGTAGGGCATGGGATCAGCGTCCGCTCGATTGAGTTTCGTCTGACAGCTTAGCGTGAAAAAAGGGCCAGACAATGCGACACCGCGTAGCTGGCCCCTTGCTTTTTATTCAAGTTCAACCAACAGATCCTTGGCGTCGATCTGCCCCCCCGGACTAACATGCACGGCCTTGACCACGGCATCGCGGTCGGCGTGGATGCCGGTTTCCATCTTCATCGCTTCGATCGTCAGCAGCAGATCTCCCGCCTTGACCTGTTGGCCGACAGTTGCGCCCACGGATGCCACGACGCCGGGCATCGGTGCGCCGATGTGGTTGGCGTTGCCGGTCTCCGCCTTGGGCCGCTGCGCCGTCGCCCCTTTGACC
>JAGXHB010000163.1 GCA_024636425.1 Roseobacter sp. | reverse complement strand
TTCTCAGCCTTTGTTGCGGGTCTTGTCGCATCGCCGGCCTTCGCTGCGGGTGATGTTTTCTTCTCGCTGCAAAATACAGACTTTATCGTCACGCTGGCGTTCATCCTCTTCATCGGTGTCCTGTTCTATTTCAAGGTACCTTCCGTGATTGCGGGCATGCTGGACAAGCGTGCCGACGGGATCAAATCCGAACTCGATGAAGCGCGCGCTTTGCGTGAAGAAGCGCAGACTTTGCTGGCGAGCTACGAGCGCAAGCAGCAGGATGTCAAAGATCAGGCCGACCGTATCGTCACGTCTGCCAAGGCCGAAGCGACCGAGGCGGCAAATCAGGCGCGTGTCGATCTGGACAAGTCCATCACCCGTCGCATCGCCGCCGCAGAAGAGCAGATCACATCTGCTCAGGATGCAGCCGTGAAAGAAGTGCGGGATCAGGCAATCGTCATCGCGATCGCAGCAGCCAAAGATGTGATTGCCAAGAACATGAGTGCCGCAGAAGGCAACGCATTGATCGATAGTGCAATCGCCGAAGTGGACGCAAAGCTGCACTAAATTTCGTTGCAGCAACACGCAAAAGGCCCCGAACATGTTTCGGGGCCTTTTTGCGTTTCAGCCCCCGCCGGTTTCGTGGATCAGGCGAAGCTGTGCGATTTCTTCGTTGCGGTCTGCCTTCTCCTGATCTCGCAAAGATTTTTCAACATAGTTCAAATGCGCCTCGACAGCGGCACGGGCTGCGGCAGGTTCGCGGGCCTGAAGGGCGTCATTCATCGCCCGGTGCTGATCCAGCAGCGCTGAGCGCGTCGTGCGTTGCTTGAACATCACCTGCCTGTTGTAGAACACGCCCCCCCGCAACAAGTCATACATCGACCGCATCATATGCAGCATCACGACATTATGGCTCGCTTCGATAATGGCCATGTGGAACTGCGCATCCAGCTGCGCTTCCTCGTCCCCGATGCGCTTTTGATGGGCGGCTTCCATTTTGTTGAAGATTGTCTGGATGACCTCAAGGTCCGTGTCGGAACCCAAACGGGCCGCACGTTCAGCCGCGAGCCCTTCCAGATCGCGGCGAAAGGAAAGATAGTCGAACACCGCCTCGTCGTGCCGCGAAAACAGATCCACGAGAGCGGGGGAAAACGCACCGCCCAGCACATCCGCGACATAGACGCCGGCACCCGGCTTGGCGGTCAAAAGGCCATGGTCCTGAAGCTGCGCAATCGCGTCCCGCAACGACGGTCGAGAAACGGCAAGCCGCTCGGCCAATTCCCGTTCCGCAGGCAGCCGTTCGCCGGGCCGCAAAATGCCGCGCAGGATCAATTGTTCCACCTGCCGCACCACGGCTTGAGACAATTTTTCAGAAGAAACGGGGCGAAACGGCATCATGACATCCTTCAGATTTTCAGATCATAGGATCAGGCAGATTTGGCGGCAATCCGATTGTCGTCGTTTGGCGTTCAACATCCATTAATCCTTTGCGCCTAAACCGTTCCGATGAGACTTTTGACCCTCCTTCACGTGCTTTTGCTTCTGGCCGCCTGCAACACGCCGGGCCCGCATTTTCGCGGCCTGACCGCGACCCGCGTGATGGTCGAAGGGTCCGTCTTTGACGTGCGCCTGCGCGATGAACTGGCCGAAGCGGTGCGGCTCAATGTTGAATATGCGCCGCGCTTTGGCCCTGTGCGTGACCGTGCGGCGGCTGCGATGGCGGCAGTTAGCGGCTGTCGGGTGACGGATGTGCTTGGCGATCAGGCTTTGGCCACTGGTCGTCTGGACTGTTCTGCTGGCCGCAATGCCACGCTGTCACTTTGCGATGACAGTGTCCCGCTTGCGCATCAAGCCCGCGCCTCGCCGGATGGTGTCTGGGTATGTATTGTACGGCACTAGATCAATATCTTGTGGATAACATCTGGAAGCACCCCGTTCCCTAGGGGTGGTGGATTGACATGTGGTGTTCTCTGGCCGCACCCTGATCGCTTATCGGAATCACACTACGGTGCAAACTGTGCGGTTTTCCAAGCTTCGACTGACGGGCTTCAAAAGCTTTGTTGATCCGACGGATCTGGTGATCTCGGACGGGCTGACCGGTGTCGTCGGTCCGAATGGGTGTGGCAAATCCAATCTGCTGGAAGCCCTGCGGTGGGTCATGGGTGAAAACCGCCCTACGGCCATGCGCGGTGGCGGGATGGAGGATGTGATTTTTGCCGGTGCTTCTTCCCGTCCGGCCCGGAACTTTGCCGAAGTCGCTCTTCACATCGATAACAGTGAACGATTGGCGCCTGCCGGTTTCAATGACGCCGACCAGATCGAAATTGTGCGCCGCATCACCCGCGACGTCGGCAGCGCTTACAAGGCTGCGGGCAGGGATGTCCGTGCCCGCGATGTGCAGATGTTGTTTGCAGATGCGTCGACCGGTTCTCATTCACCGGCGCTGGTGCGGCAAGGCCAGATCGCCGAACTTATCAATGCAAAGCCCAAGAACCGACGCCGCATCCTCGAGGAAGCAGCCGGCATATCGGGCCTTTATGCGCGCCGTCACGAGGCGGAGCTTAAGCTGAACGGTGCCGAGAACAACCTCACCCGTGTCGATGACGTGCTGGAACAGCTCGCGACGCAACTGGCGCAACTCGCCCGGCAGGCACGTCAGGCGGCCCGCTACCGCGAAATCGGTAATGAGCTGCGAAAGTCCGAGGGCATGCTGCTGTATCGCCGCTGGCGCGAAGCTGATGATGCGCGGGCTGCTGCCGCCGAAGATCTGCGCGCGCGCGTTACCGCCGCCGCGCAGGCCGAGATCGGCGTGCGTCAGGCTGCCAAGGCGCGGCAGGCCGCGGAGGATAGATTGCCCGCCCTGCGCGAAGAAGAGGCGATCGCCGCCGCCGTGGTGCAACGGCTTGGCGTGCAACGCGACACGCTTGCCGATCAGGAGGCCCGCGCCGCAGCAACGATCGAAGCCTTGACCAAGCGTATCGCGCAACTTGCCAAAGACATTGACCGGGAGGCCGGCCTGAACCGAGATGCCGGCGAAACAATAGAAAGGCTGGAATGGGAAGCCCGTGAGCTTGCCAAAGCGGGGGAGGGCCACGGTGCGTCTGTCGAGGCTGCGGCTGAGGCGGCACGCGAGGCCGCGACGGTGCTGCAAACCCATGAGGCCGAACTGTCACAACTGACCGAAGATGTGGCCCGGCTGGCAGCGCGTCACGGGTCTGCCGAAAGATTGCTGGATGACAGTCGCAAGACACAGGCAAAGTCCGAAGCCGAAGCTTTGCGGGCACGTGAGGCGGTCGCGCAAAGCAAAGCGGCGCTTGCCAAGTCGGCGGTTGATTTCGAAGCGGCTCAGGCCGCAGAAGCCGGTGCCGCCGCCTCTGCCCAAGCGGCAGAGCAAGCGCTGCTTGCAGCAGAAGATGCACGCGCAGTGACCCAGTCGCGCGAGGCGGATGCCCGCGCCGAACGGTCCGAGGCTGAAGGTGAGATAAATGCGTTGCGTGCCGAAGCCGGTGCTTTGGCCAAGCTGGTCGAACGTGACACGGCAGAAGGGGGGCAGATCCTTGATCGGTTGCAGGTCGAACACGGGTTCGAAAAGGCGCTCGGCGCGGCCCTTGCCGATGACCTGCGCGCCCCTCAGGTCGAAGCGGATGGCCCCTCGGGTTGGGCCGTGCTGCCCGCCTATGACGCCGCTCAACCTTTGCCGGCGGGTGTCACGTCGCTCACCTCGCATGTCTCGGTCCCCGACGTGTTGTCGCGACGGATGGCCCAGATCGGGCTGGTAGATGCTGATGATGGTCCACGTTTGCAGCCGGCACTGCGGCCCGGACAGCGGCTGGTGTCGCTTGAAGGGGACTTGTGGCGGTGGGACGGATTTCGTGCCTGGGCGGAGGACGCGCCTTCCGCGGCTGCTTTGCGTTTGCAACAGATCAACCGGCTTGAGGTGTTGAAGCAGTCGCTGGAGCAAGCTGGACAACGCGCCGAGGCCGCCCGCGACGCGCATGAGACGCTTCAGCGGACTTTGCAGGCGCAAACCGAAGCCGACAAGAAGGCGCGCGAGGACCGCCGTGATGCGGACCGCGCCGTTGCCGACGCAGGCAGGGCATTAAGCCGTGCTGAAGCAGATCGGAACCTGGCTGAAGGGCGTCTGGAAAGCCTGGGCCTCGCCGTTCAGCGCCACGAGGAAGAAGCGATGGAAGCGCGCCGACAGGTGTCGCAGGCAGAACGCGCGCTGGCGGAACTCGATGATGTCAGCGAGGCGCGCGCCAGTGTGGATGCCCTGCGCATGACGGTTGAAGGGGCGCGGATCGCTATGATGGCGCGCCGGTCTGCTCATGACGAATTGCGCCGTGAAGGTGATGCGCGCACGAAAAGGTCGCAGGAAGTGACAAAGGAGCTGAGCGGCTGGCGGCACCGGCTTGAAACGGCGGAAAAGCGCAGTACCGAACTGGTGGAGCGGAAGACCGCGTCGGAGGTCGAGTTAAAAGACGCCAGTGCCGCCCCGGCCGAGATTGCGGCCAAGCGTGACGAGCTGACGCAGGCGATCACCACTGCGGATGCGCGCAAGGCGGGCTCGACCGACAAGTTGGCGGAGGCCGAAGGGGTGCTGCGCGAGGCGACGCTTGCTGAGCGTGAAGCAGAGCGACAAGCCTCGGACGCGCGGGAGGCGCGGGCGCGGTCGGATGCCCGCGCTGAGGCGGCGAAGGAGACTGTCGCCTATGCTGCGGAACGGATCGCCGATGAGCAGCAAATGACACCGAACCAACTGCTGACCACGCTGGATGTGACCCCCGACCGGATGCCCGGTGCCGAGACGCTGGAGGGGGATGTAAACCGACTGAAGCGGCAGCGCGAGGCGTTGGGGGCCGTGAACCTGCGGGCCGAAGAGGATGCGCATGAAGTCCAGCAGGAATTCGACACCCTCACCACGGAAAAAGCGGACCTGACCGAAGCGATCAAGACCTTGCGCAGCGGGATCGCCAGTCTGAACCGGGAAGGGCGCGAACGGTTGCTGACGGCGTTCGAACAGGTGAACAGTAACTTCTCGATGTTGTTCCGGCACCTGTTCAACGGGGGAGAGGCCAATCTGGTGATGGTCGAATCCGATGACCCGCTCGAGGCGGGGCTTGAGATCATGTGCCAGCCGCCGGGCAAGAAACTCAGCACGCTGAGCCTTTTGTCGGGAGGGGAGCAGACCTTGACGGCGATGGCCCTGATCTTTGCGGTGTTTCTGGCGAACCCTGCGCCGATCTGCGTGCTGGATGAGGTGGACGCGCCGCTGGACGATGCCAACGTCACGCGTTTCTGCGATCTGCTGGACGAGATGTGCCGCCAGACGAACACCCGCTTTTTGATCATTACGCACCACGCTGTGACGATGGCCCGGATGGACCGCCTGTTCGGGGTGACAATGGCAGAGCAGGGGGTCAGCCAGCTTGTGTCGGTCGATTTGAAAAAAGCGGAAACGCTTGTAGCGTGAGATCTCGATACAGCGTCAACTGGATGCGCTTAACATACTGTTAATATTGATATAAAAATAGGTTGGCTGTGGGGCTGGTAATGTCTGAGACAAGGCGCTTTTCAGCGGGAATACGCGGTTAACCTTGGGTCAACATTCAGTGTTAACGAGTTGTTAACTTTTGTGACGCGATACCTGAATTGGCACAAATTCAAAACGCAGAACGCTGATCTGACAGCTTTCTGGTCCGGGGTGACATGGATATTTTAATCGTAGAAAGCCAAGGGGAACTTGGCATCCTGTGGCAGCGCCATCTGGAGCGGCACGGCATGACCGTCGTCCGCACGGACACCCGTGAGACAGCCATCGGTTGGCTTCAGAATTATGCCGTCGACATCATCATCCTTGATCTTTTCCTGTCAGACGGAGCGGCCCTGGCTGTCTCGGATTTTGCGAATTACAAACATCCCAAGGCTAAAGTGATCTTTGTCACCAACACCTCGTTCTTTTCCGACGGGTCGATCTTTGCCCATTGCGCCAACGCGTGCGCCTTTATGCCGTCAGCCGTCCCGCCAGAGGATCTGGCGGCACTGGTTGAGCATTGCCACATGGCGGAGGTCTAGACCGTCAGCCGCGCCTGTGAGGTTCATCAAAGTCGATCACCGGATTGATCGGAATGATGCGGTGGGGATTAATGTTATCGTGGCTGTAGTGATAGTGACGCACGATATGATCGAAATGCACCGTGTCCGCCACGCCGGGAAACTGGTAAAGCTCACGGGTATAGGCCCAAAGGTTGGGGTAATCGACGATCCGGCGACGGTTGCATTTGAAATGGGTGTGATAAACCTTGTCAAAGCGCACGAGCGTCGTAAACAGCCGCCAGTCGGCTTCGGTCAGGGTGTCACCCATCAGGTAGCGCTTTTTCGACAGAATATCCTCAATCCAGTCAAGACTGTCGAACAGGGGATAGACCGCATCGGCATATGCCTCCTGCGAGGTCGCAAAACCGGCTTTGTAAACGCCGTTATTCACGGTGTCGTAAATGCGGTCATTGATCGGTTCGATGTCATCGCGCAGATGCTCGGGCCAATAGTCATCGGTGTTGCCGGTGATGTCATCAAAGGCGGTGTTGAGCATGCGGATGACTTCTGACGATTCGTTCGAAACGATGGTGTTCTGGTGCTTGTCCCACAGGATCGGAACGGTGACGCGCCCGCTGAATTTAGGCGCCGCTTTGGTGTAAAGATCGCGCGCGAAGGGCAGATCGAAAAGCCTGTCGCCTGTGGCTCCGTCAAAATCGGTCTGAAAGGTCCAGCCGTCGGACAGCATTTCCGGATGCACCACAGAGACGCCGATATGGTCGGTCAGCCCCTTGATTGCGCGGAAAACCAAGGCGCGGTGTGCCCATGGACAAGCATATGAAACGTAAAGGTGGTACCGTCCGGATTCAGCCTTGAAGCCGGGCTCGCCCGAAGGGCCAGCGCTGCCGTCAGCGGTGATCCAGTTGCGGAACTTGGCAGCGGAGCGTTCGAATTTACCGCCTGTGCTGTCCGTATCGTACCATTTGTCTTGCCATTCACCGTCAACCAAAAGGCCCATTTGCATCTCCTTAACTTATGTCCGGATAAGGTAAGCCTTGGGTCGGGTTTGACCACCGGCAGGACCGCACAGGTGGTTCTGCGAAGACGCACGTGACAAATAATTTTCTGGAATCAGTTGATTTTGTACGGGCGTACTTCAATTTGGTGATTGCGATGTGATGGAGAACGCGATGGAATTTCAATTGCCTAGAGAAATTCAGGCCGGGTTGGATGCGGCGAGGGTTGATAACCTGCGCAAGGCATCGCGTCTGCGGATCGTAGCGGACGGTGTTCAGCACAAAGTTTTGCGTTTCTGGCAGACCGGCTTTTCGATGGACGCCGAAACCGCACCGCATCTGCGCGGTCTGGTGGATCTGTATGACGGTTCAGTGCACTTGTTTCAGTGCCTGATCGTCGCCATGGACGAGGAAGGCGGCGAGATGCGGTTTGAATTCAAGCGGGCCACTCGGGTTTCCGAGGAGGCCGCACTTGATTTTGAACGCGATCCCGAAGCGCCGGTGGGTCTGATCTCGGTCGACGCACCGCACTAGAGTTTATTGCAGGTCACTGAAAGCGTCGCGGAGGCGGTTGCACGCTTCCTCGATGCGCGCGCGCGGCGTGGCAATGTTGAAACGCATGAAACTGTCGCCGCCCTTGCCAAAGGTCGGACCGTGATTGGCGGCGATGCCAGCCGTTTGTTCCACGCGGCTGGTGAATTCCGACCGGTCCATGCCTGTTCCGTCAAAATCGACCCACGCCAGATAGGTTGATTCCAGCGCCATCGACTTGAGGCCGGGAATCGCGTTGACCGCGTCATCAAAAATCTGGCGGTTGCCGTCCAGATAGGTGACCAGATCATCGACCCAAGCGGCGCCTTCGGGGGAATAGGCGGCGGTGGCCATGAAAATTCCGAAGGAATTTGGCGACAGCCCCATCGCAGCCATGCGCCGCGCAAAGGTTTCCCGCAAGGCCGGGTCGGGGATGATGACGTTGCCAATATGGCTGCCTGCGATGTTGAACGTCTTGGTCGTGGCGGTCATCATGACCAGCCGGTCCTCAATCCCGTCGATCAGCGCCATGGGGGTATGGGTGTGGCCTGGCATTACCAGATCATGGTGGATCTCGTCAGAGACCAGTATCAGATCGTGTTTCCTGGCAAAGGCCGCGACCCCCTCAAGCTCGGCTTTTGTCCATACACGCCCACCTGGGTTATGCGGCGAGCAGAACACGAGCATTGTTTCGTTTCCGGTCATCTGCGCGTCGAAGGCATCGAAATCAAGCGTATAGCGCCCGTTCTCCAGCGGCATCTCACATTCAACGACCTGCCGCCCTGCGGCGGTGATGACGCGGGCAAAGGCGTGGTAGACGGGCGTGAACAGCACAACCCCCTCTCCCGGCTTGGTAAAGGCGTCGACACACATCGCGGTCCCGTTGACCAGCCCGTGCGTGGTAAAAACCCAGTCGGGGCTCACGGTCCAGCCGTGACGGTTTTTCATCCAC
>JAGXHB010000162.1 GCA_024636425.1 Roseobacter sp. | reverse complement strand
TGTGCTGACATCAACAGGGCCGGAAAGGGCCACATCGGTTTCGCCATCGGCAATCACAAGATCGCCGTTGAATCCGTCGATCCACTGCATGTCGAACCCGTTGAGCGTGGCAAGCTCAGGTTCGGTCAGCGTGCCGTCGCCATCCTGATCCAAAGCCATGTCTTCGGTGATCAACAGCGAATATAGCTCGTCATATTCCCACGTCACCCTCACCTCGGTGAGGTGTCCGGCATCGTTGACGACCACTTCAAGGCCTGTATCAATGAAGACATGCGGGTGCGCGGCCAGCGGTGTGGCAAGCAGACTGCACATGAAAAGAACTGAAAATCTGGACATGCACCCTGATTATCTCCAGTCGCGGGGCAGTACAATCACCCGCCTCACTGTTCGGCAATCGTCAGCCAGACACCCGGCTGACATAGGGCCGACATAAGACCGACATAAGACCGACGGGCGCTTGCATGTTGACCACAGGGCGGCCACAGCTAAGTGTGCTGAAACTCATTCGTGCTTCATGACGTGGCTTGTAAACTTATCCGACCAGAGGACGACATGTGCGCAACAAGATGAACCTTGGGCTCCTTCTTGCCGCTGGCGTGGGAGTGGTCATAGCGGCGATCGCCCTGATGTGGCCCGGCGAGACAAGGGAAAGCAGGTTTTCGGCTTTAACATTCGGGGAAGTATCAGCGCAGGATTTCGCTGCCTCGTCCTATGAGATCATGCCCGAAATGCTTTCCGTAATTTACCGCGCCTTTGCGCAGACCGGCGAAGCGGAGATCTATGACACTCTGGCGCAGGTTTCGGCCGATGACGCGCTGGAGACCCTTTATCTGGAGCGGGTCGGCGCGATGGCCGGCGGTGGTCTGAGTGAGGCCGATCAGGAGTTGCACGCGATGGAGCTGGAGGGGCTTTCGTCACGTCAGAACGGCGCGGCCTTCGAGATGAATGTAAAATGGCGCGTGGTGGGGACGGTCGGGCACGCAACGCACCTGCATGTGCGCGGCAATACCTATGCCGCCGACATGACGGTCGAGCCGGTAGACGGTGCTTGGCGGATGACACGCTTTGATCTGACGGATGTCGACCGCACCGATGCGGGTGTGGTGGTGGCGGGCGAATGATCACAATCAAGGATCTTTGCTTTGCCTATCCGGGGGGCGATTTCCAGCTGGAAATCCCTACGCTGTCTCTTGAGGCGGGCGAGAAGGTCGCCGTGGTCGGCCCCAGCGGCACCGGAAAGACGACGCTGCTGAACCTGATCGCCGGGATCACGGTGCCTGCATCGGGGTCTGTGTTCATGGGGGACCAGTTGGTCTCGGCAATGACCGATCCTGAGAGACGCGCCCTTCGGGCATCCCGGATTGGCTTTGTGTTTCAGGATTTTGCCTTGCTCGACTATCTGTCTGCGCGCGAAAACATCCTCTTTCCCTACCGGATCGCAGCCGGCGCCCGGATTGACGCGCAGGCGCGCGCACGCGCCCAAGAGCTGGCGGCCTCTTGCGGGCTTGCAGGCAAGCTTGACCGCCACCCCAATGCGCTGAGCCAGGGAGAGCAGCAGCGGGTGGCCTTGTGTCGCGCGCTGATCATGCAGCCGCAGCTTGTTCTGGCAGACGAGGCAACAGGCAACCTTGATCCCGCCAACAAGACTGCCATTCTTGATCTGCTTTTTGCCCGCACGGCCGAGCAAGGCGCAACACTGCTTGCGGTCACCCACGACCACGAACTTCTGCCCCGTTTCGACCGCGTAATCGACTTTTCGGCCTTTCGCCGTACGGAAGGCCCCGCAGCATGAACGCGTTTTTCCTTGCCTTCGCGTATTTGCGGTACCACTGGGCGCGGTCACTTGTCCTGGTACTGGTCACAGCGCTGATCCTGTCGGTGCCACTCATCAGTCAGGTGTTGCTGAACGGATCACAAACCGCCCTGACAGAACGCGCCGCGCAGACGCCGCTGGTTCTGGGTCGTCGCGGCAGTCAGCTCGATCTGGCCATGAACGCGCTGTATTTTTCGGATGACCGCGCTGAGCCTGTCACCATGGCCGATGCCGATGTGATCTGGGACAGCGGGCTTGGGCTGCCCATTCCGCTGAACACCGCGTTCGAGACGAACGGGGCGCGGATCATCGGCACATCGCTTGAGTACTTTGATTTCCGCGGGCTTGAACTGGCCGAGGGCCGGCAGATGGCCCTTCTTGGAGAGGCGCTGTTGGGCGCAAAGGTGGCCGACCGCCTTGGCCTTGGTCCGGGGGATACAGTCGTTTCCGCGCCGCAGAACCTTTTTGATCTTGATGGCGTCTATCCGCTAGAATTGAATATTGTGGGCATACTGGCCCCGACGGGCACCGCTGATGACGAGGGCGTTTTCGTCGATGTGAAAACCTCTTGGGTGATCGCCGGCATAGGGCATGGGCATGATGGTGTGCTTGACGAAGCGGCGACCCCGGGGGAGATCGTGGCCTCTGCCAGTATCGTCGAATTCAACAGGATCACCCAAGACAACATCGACAGCTTTCACTTTCACGGTGATCCCGGCGACTATCCCGTTTCCGCAATCCTTGTGGCACCGAATGACGCCCGCGCGGCGACAATTCTGCGGGGGCGCTATCTGGATGCGGAAAACCCCGTGCAGTTGATTGTGCCGAAGGAGGTGATTGGAGAACTGGTCGGGCGGATTTTCAGGATCAAAGCCCTGCTTGATGCGGTCACCCTGATCATCGGAGGGGCCGCCCTCGCAGCCGTCGCCCTCGCCGTGTTCCTGACCTACCGGCTGCGGGACGGCGAAATCCGGACGGCGTTCAAGATCGGGGCACGACGGGGCATGATCTTGCGTCTGCTTGCGGCCGAAACCTTTATTATTCTGTGCACTGCAGGGGCAATCGCCTTTGGCATTACGTTTGCCGTTCAAAGCAATGGCAGCACCATCGTCGCCTGGCTTCTGGCGACATGACCCGAAAGCCCTATATTTTCAATCTAAAGGAGACAGATCCATGAAACCGCTCTTTACGACCACACTGGCCGCTGTCGCCCTCATGGGGACAACCGCCCTGGCGCACTACGGCATGATCATTCCGAACGATCCGATGATCAGTCAGGATGACGGCAGGTCTGTACAGCTTTCGCTTTCTTTCTCGCATCCTTTTGAACTGAACGGCATGGTGCTTGAGGAACCCGTTTCGTTCGAGGTGACACACGAGGGTGAAACCACTGACCTCAAGGGCGACCTGACGGCGACCGACATCTCATGGACCAGGCGGGTTTCATGCTCGACTATCCGCTTGAGCGTCCGGGAACCTATGTTTTCGCGATGGAGCCGCAGCCCTATTGGGAGCCCGCCGAAGACAGTTTTATCGTCCATTACACGAAAACCTACGTCAGCGCCTTTGACGATGACGAAGGGTGGGACACCGAACTTGGCCTGCGCACCGAGATCGTGCCGCTGAGCAAACCCTTCGGTCTGTGGGAAGGTAACGTGTTTCAGGGCATCGTAAAGCTGGAGGGCGAAGCGGTGCCCTATGCCGAGGTCGAGGTTGAATATTATAACGAGGACGGCGACGCGGAGGCCCCGAGCGATTTGATGATCACGCAGACGGTCAAGGCAGATGGCAATGGTGTCTTTACATACGCCGCACCCAAGGACGGCTGGTGGGGGTTTGCCGCGCTGAACACCGCACCCGAGACGATGGCCCATGAAGGGGCCGACAAGGCGGTCGAACTGGGTGCCGTCATCTGGGTGCGCTTTGAAGAGTGGGACGATTGATGCGACGTATTTTCGCGACGCTGGCGGTGGTTGCTTTTGCAACCGCCGCTCAGGCGCACCAGCTTAACGTCTTTGCCTTTGTCGAGGACAGCACCGTCGTGGTTGAGACAAAGTTCTCGAACGGCAATCTGCCGGTGTCGGGCGACGTGCGGGTACTGAATGCGCAATCCGACCTGCTGATGACCCTGCCGCTCGGGACGGACGGCACGCTGCGCTTCCCGCTCGACAGGAAGGTCGCGGCTGAAGGCATGACCATCGAGGTAACAACCGGCGAAGGCCACGAGGATTACTGGATTCTGACGCCCGAAGATATTGCACGCGGATCGGGGAGCTAAGCCATGCAGATGAACACGCTGTGCCGCCGTTCGGTCTTGGGCATGTTGCTATCCGTCACCGCTATGCCCCTCGCAGCGCAGGATCGCCCTGTGGTGGCCACGGATAATTACCCCCTTGCCTATTTTGCGGACCGTCTTGGGGGCGGAGCTGTCGATACGGTCTTTCTGGTGCCGGCTGGCACCGACCCGTCTTTCTGGCGGCCCGGTATCGCCGATATTTCGGAAATCCAGTCGGCAGATGTGATTGCGCTGAACGGGGCCGGTTTTTCAACATGGCCGACCAAGGCGTCACTGCCACGATCGCGGACAATCGACACTTCTGCCGGATTTGGTGACCGACTGATCCGCACTGATACGGTCACCCATTCCCACGGGGAAGGCGGCGAACATTCCCATGCGGCAACCGCAAGCTACACCTGGCTTGATTTTGCGCTTGCACAGGAACAGGTCAAGGTGCTTGCCGATGCCATGGCGCGGCAAATGCCGGACAATGCCGCAAGCATTGCGCGGGAACGCGATGTGCTGCTGGCCGACCTTGATGCGCTTGATACCCGCGCCATGGTTTTGTCTGATCAACCCGGTGCCGGTCCGGTCATCGCCTCGCATCCGCGCTATCACTATTTCGCCGCCGCCTATGATCTTGAAATCACCGCACTGGAATGGGACGCAACAGAAGACCCAACTGACGCCCAATGGGCCACGCTTGAGACGATGATCGCAGATACGGGCGCGCGGCATTTCATCTGGGAAGCAGAGCCCTCAGCCGCAGCACAGCGCCGGATGTCCGCTTTGGGACTGACAGATGTGGTGTTCTCTCCGCTGGCCAATACCCCTTCAGAGGGTAGTTTTATCGACCGGATGAGGGGCGCGCTCGACGCGCTGGAAAGTGCGTTTCAGGAAAACTAGGGGTAGCCCGGCGGATCTTGACTGTGTGAAGGTCACCGGCATCAAGGTGGTCTGGATCCTTGATATACGTCCGCACGGCGACCACGCGATCGGTGAAACGGTGACGGAATATCGCTCCGGAAGCATCAACGCGAGAGATGCACCATCGCGGCCCGAATACCGTGCACCCCACACCTTGCCACCTTCCTACGGCCCAATCAGCCTTTATCGGCTGATCGTTTCAGGACCGACATCAGTTCTGCATTCGCGATGGGTTTCTCGATCCGCGGTGCAGATGCCCGGGGATCATCAGCCGGAAAATCGTCGCCGTGACCGGTCACCACAACAAACGGCACCGACCGGGCGTTCAAAAGCGCGGCAACAGGTGCCGAGCTTTCACCGCCCAGATCGGCATCCAGCAAGGCAAGATCCGGTGACCCGGTGCGCAAGGCTTCCAGCGCCTTGTCGACATTCCCGAATTGCCCAAAAACGCGATACCCCTCGTCCGTGAGAAGCTCGGTCAAATCAAGCGAGATAAGAGCGTCATCTTCGACAACCATCACAGACAAAGCGCTGCTCAGTGCATCACCGCTTTCCGTCTGGGGTGACGGTCCCTCGGTCTGTGCGAGCGTTTTACTGTTCAGGGAAAGCTGGAAGTTATAGGTCAACCCGTCCTCTGTGACCTTTCTCACCACCTCGCCGCCAAACTGGGCCTGAACCACGTTCGAGAGCAGAACGGAACCAAAGCCTTTCTTTTTCGGGGGCGAAGACATCCGGTCGGGGGCAACAGGCAATCCGCTTTCACGCCATTCGAGGGACATGTTGCGGTGCTCATCCACAGTCCATTTGACCGACAGACGGCCCGCATCCTGTGCCATGCTTCCGTATTTCAGGGAGTTGGTCGT
>JAGXHB010000161.1 GCA_024636425.1 Roseobacter sp. | reverse complement strand
TTCAACGCCGAAAGCACGACAAGCACAACGCTCAACCCGACTGAAATCATCATCGCAGCAGTCCGCCCGGGTGCGATCAGAAGCAGGCCGCACACAAGAGCGACCCATTCAAGCGGGATGGTCGCGAACCCCAAGGGAAAGGCCCAAGGCACGCCCGGCAAGGCGAGCAGCAGGTATGACAGCACGCACGCCGCCACGGACCAGGCCACACGGCGCGGTTTTGTCATCGGCGTTTGGCCAGATGGTAAATGTCACGTCCGAAGGACCACAGCAGCAACCCTGCCGCAGTAATCGCGATCAGGCGCGCAACGGGCAGCGGCAGATCGGGCAGCAGCAACAGGCACAGGCTCGCAATCTGGACCACGCAGATGACTTTGCGGCCAAAGCGTTCGGTCAAGGGGGCGCGCATCCATGGCAAAAAGTATCCCGCAGCAACAAAGGCATAGCGGCTGAACCCGAGGATCAGGATTTCAGGCCCCACCCGACCACTGGACAAAAGAACAAGCGACAGCATGCAGGCAAGGGCGGCATCCACCTCCATGTCAAAGCGCGCGCCGAAGGCCGTTGTCATCCCCGACCGGCGCGCCAGCCATCCGTCGATACCATCCAGGCTAAGGGCGAGGGCCGCAATGCCAAAGAGCATGAAACCCACCTCTGCCAGCGGACCTTCCAGAAAAAACGCGGCTGACAAAGCGCTGACCAACGCAAGCCGCAGCAAGGTGATCGCGTTCGGAAGTCCGAAATTGCGCTGCTCATACGCCAGCGTCGACATCAGGTGCAACGCCGCTGTCCCTGCCGCAAAAAACAAACTGACTGGCAGGGCGGTCGCAATCAGCCCGTCTGCAGGGTCAAGCAAACGCGCCAACGCAAAAACCACTGCACCGCAGACAGCGATCAGCGCCGCACCCTGCTTTTGGGCGCGGGTCAGATCATATGGGGCCAGCATCAACGGCTGGCCGAGAGGGGCTACGGGTTTGACCATTTCGATTTACTTAGCATGAGCCGCCTTAAATCAAGCGTGCATTAGCCTAAATCATTCTGAACAAAATGTGTTGTCGGGATCTGCGACAATACGCGCCACCACAGGCCGGTGATCTGACGCCGCGCGGATGGCCGCACTGTCCAGCGCGCGCACCATCGCAGGGGGCGCCGGACCGTCGATCAGGATACGGTCCAACGGCAGGATGGCGCGACGGGCCGGAAAACTGCGCACCGCCCTGCCACTAAGCTGCAAACCGCAGATGCGGGGCGTCAGCGCGAGCCCGCCCCAAGGCCGCCATTCATTAAGATCGCCGATCAGGAGGGTCCGCATCTTTGGCCGTCGCGCAAAATGCTGAGCCAGGGTGCGCATCTGCAAGACCCGGAGGCCCTGCATCAGCGACAGGTGGGTGGCGACGATGCGCAAGGGGACACCAGCGCGCAACACCTCGGCAACGACAGCGCCGCGCGGGTAATGTCCCGGCAAGTCAACAAGCGTCAGCTGCTGTACTTCAAAGGCGGGGTGCAGGAACAGGATCGTCCCCAGAAACCCTGCGGTGTCCGGCCCCCACCGGTTGTCGGGGTCACCATGAACCGAGCAAAGGCCCGTCGCTGCCTCGATCAGCTCGATGTTCAGAAATCCGGTGTAAGGCGGGTCTTCGCCATCCGCCTCTTGCAAGGCCAGAATATCAGGTCGGGTCTTCGCAATATCATCTGCGATCACGGCCTCGATCCGGGCGGGATCGTGGAGGCCATCGGACCCGCGCGCACGGTGAATGTTCCATGTCGCACAGCCAAAATGTCGCGGTGCATCCGGGGAGCGGGAATCTTGCAAACCATGGATCATCGGTCCACCCTGCCCTGAGCCTTCATCACGTACAAGTCAGCGCGACTTGCCGCTACGTCGCTTCGCGTTATCTATGTCCTATGTTAAACCTGCCCTAGGGGAGAAACCGTCAATGCTTCGTACCTTGCCACTTTGCCTTGCCTTTGCAACCCTTGCGCTGCCTGCTTTCGCAGAGCCTCACCGCTATGAGCTTGATCCCGAGCATACCACCGTCGCCTTTACCGTACAGCACCTGAGCTATGCCGATACCTTGGGTGTGTTTGGTGAAGTGTCGGGTGGCTTTACGTATGACATGGAAACGCAGGAACTGTCCGACGTGACCGTGACCGTAGGCTCGGCCAGCCTGAACACGCTGAACGAAGCGCGTGACAATCACGTGCGCAGCGGTGATTTTCTGGCTGTTGATGACCACCCGACGATTACCTTTGTCGCGGATGGGGGCACGCCCGAAAGCGAAACCGAGGGAACTGTCACCGGCACCCTGACCCTGCTCGGAGAGACGCAACCCCTGACGCTCAACGTGTCTCTGGTGGGCGAAGGCCCGTATCCGTTTGGCCACGAGCGCTTTGTACTTGGGGTTTCCGCGCGCGGATCCCTGAACCGGAGCGATTTCGGCATGTCCTATGGCGTGGACAACGGGCTGGTCGGGGATGAGGTTCAACTTTTGATCGAAACTGAAGCAATGCGCGTCGAATAACGCTCATTTGCGACCATACTCACTGAAATACCAGATTTTTGATGTGTCATGCTGCGCAACAGCGTACCTAGGTGATCATTGATAAAGCAAACGGATACCGCATCATGAAAACGCTGGGTCAAATCCTGCTGTCTGCCCTTGTGCTGGTTGCAGGGCTTTACGTCTGGATAACCTACGTGCCATCGGCTTATCCGTTGTTGGACAAGGTCGGCGTGCTGGATGTGCTGGGGATCGACGGCCCCCCGGTCGAAGTCGCGCCAGAGCAAGCCAGTCGCGGCGGCGGGGCCACAAGCGTGATCGCCGGCCCTGTCTCGGAACGCGCCCTCTCGGACAGGATTGCCGCCATCGGTGACGGACGCGCCCTGCGTTCCGTGACGGTACGGTCGAACGCGGTCGGGGTTATTACCGAGCTGTCGTTGGACGCGGGCGGATATGTGCAACCGGGCACGACGATCCTCAAGCTGCAGGACGAGGCAGAGCAGATCGCGCTGGAGCAGGCCCGGATCGAGCTGGAAGATGCCGGCGTCGAAGCGGACCGGATCAAGCGACTTGAAGCAACCGGTGCCACCACAAGCGTGCGTCTGCGCGAAACCGAACTGGCGTTGCGCAGCGCCGAACTGGCCGTGCGGCAGGCCGAATTCGATCTGTCCCAGCGGCAGGTCGCTGCCCCGATTGCAGGCTGGGTGGGCATCATTGATCTGGAAGAAGGCGACCGCGTCAACGCCCAGGACGAACTGGTGACGATCACCGACCGGTCCAAGATCCTGATTGATTTCCGCGTTCCCGAACGCGTCGTCAGCAGGATCGAACTGGGACAGGTGTTTTCATTGTCGCCACTTGGTCTGGGGGATCTGACCCTCACGGGCAGCATCAATGCGATCGACACCGTTGTGGACCGCGCAAGCAGAACGCTTCTGGTGCAGGGAATTGTCGCCAACGAAGATGATCTGCTGCGGGCCGGCATGGCATTTTCGGTCAATATGTCATTTCCGGGCGAGACCGTGCTTTCGATCCCGCCCCTGTCCCTGCAATGGTCAAGCGAGGGCCCATATGTCTGGGCCGTGCGCGACGGCAAGGTTGAACGCGTGGCGGTTGTGATCGCACAGCGCAACAGCGACGAGGTGCTGGTCCGGTCGGATGACCTGAAATCCGATGATATCGTCGTGACCGAAGGGGTACAGACCCTGCGTCCGGGTGCCGAAGTGTCAGTGGCGTCGCAAGGGGACAGCGCCGCAAACCCCGTCTCGACCATCGAGAGAACCAAAATATGAAAACACCTTCGTCTCCGGGGACGGCTGTTTTCGTCCGCCGCCCGATCCTTGCCTTCGTGCTGAGTGCGTTGATTGTGCTGGCGGGGGTCGCGGCGCTTTTCGGGGCCGAAATCCGTGAATTGCCGAACGTCGACCGCCCCGTTGTCACGATCACGACCCCCTTCCCCGGCGCAGCCCCCGAATCCGTCGATCAGGAACTGACCGGACGGATCGAAGGTGCAGTGGGCCGCGTGTCGGGCGTGCGCAGCATTTCGTCAAACTCGCGTTTCGGGCGCAGCCGCGTCACGGTCGAGTTCAATGACAGTGTCAATATCGACGTCGCTGCCACAGATGTGCGTGACGCGGTGGCACGGATCGTCAACGACCTGCCCGAAGATGCGGACCAGCCCCAGATCGTCAAGGCCGATGCCAATGCGCAACCTGTCATGCGGATTGCCGTGACGTCCTCTGCGCGCTCTCCGCAGGAACTGACCGCCATCGTACAGGACAGGATCGAGGACCGGCTGATTGCGGTCGAAGGCGTTGCCGACCTGCAGATCTATGGTGACCGCGAGCCGATTTTCCGGGTCGACATCAACCAGCTTGAGCTGGCCAGCCGCGACCTGACACTAAGCGACATGCAGCGCGCGCTGTCGAGCATCGCTTTTGATTCCCCCGCCGGTGATCTGGCGGGGGATCGACAGTCGATCAACGTGCGCACCACCGCCAGCGTCGCCACCGTCGACGCGTTCGAGGCGCTTGAGATCAAGCCCGACGTGCTTGTCGGTGATGTGGCGACAGTCACTCTGGGCCCTGCATCAGGCGAGACATCGTTACGCGCCAACGGTCAGCTTGGGCTAGGCATCGGGGTCATCCGGCAGGCCACGTCCAACACGCTCGAAATCTCGACCAACGTCCGGCAGGTCGTGGACGAGCTGAACCAGTCCTTGCCCGAAGACATAACCGTTGCCGTCACCTCGGATGATGCGACGTTCATTTCGGGGTCCATCGACGAAGTCCTGAAATCGCTTGGCTTTGCGATTGCGATCGTTGTGGCGGTGATCTTCCTGTTTCTGCGCGACGTACGCGCCACCATGATCCCGGCGCTGACCTTGCCTGTGGCATTGGTGGGGACACTGGCGGCGATCTATCTGGTGGGCTTTTCGATCAATATCCTCACGCTGCTGGCGCTCGTACTGGCGACAGGGATGGTTGTGGATGACGCCATCGTCGTGCTGGAAAACATCGTGCGGCAGCGCGCGCTTGGGATGGGGCCGCGTGCAGCGGCGGTGAACGGGACGGCACAGGTGTTCTTTGCCGTGGTCACCACCACCGCGACGCTCGCC
This sequence comes from Roseobacter sp., assembly GCA_024636425.1. Lineage (GTDB taxonomy): Bacteria > Pseudomonadota > Alphaproteobacteria > Rhodobacterales > Rhodobacteraceae > Sulfitobacter. The sequence goes on along the minus strand of JAGXHB010000161.1, from coordinate 579 downwards.
GCCGTATTTGTCCCGCTGTCGTTCCTTCCCGGACAGGCGGGCGGATTGTTTCGCGAATTCGGCTTTACCCTTGCGATGGCCGTCCTGCTGTCGTCCGTTGTCGCACTTAGTCTGTGTCCGGTGCTGGCCAGCCGTTTGCTGACCGACGCGCCCAAAGAAAACCCCCGTGGTCCGATGATCTGGCTGGGCAACAGGCTGTCGCGGATTTATGCAATCTCGCTCAAGGGGGCGCTGTCGATCCCCTTTGTGATCATCCTCGCCTCCCTGCTGGTCGCCATGACCGCAACGATGATGGCAGGCGGTATCCGGCAGGAACTGACGCCGCCCGAAGACCGCGCCGTCGCTTTGCTGAGTATCACCGCCCCGCAAGGCGTGTCGCTGGATTACACCCAAACAAAAATGCAGGAAATCGAGACGGCTATCGCGCCGCTGCAAGATGCGGGCGAGATCACCAATGTCTTTTCAATCAGCGGCTTTGGGGCTGACAACCGCGGTTTCATGGTGTTCACCCTTGCCCAATGGCAAAACCGCGACCGCGGCCAGCAAGAGATCGTAAACGAGATCAACGGCAAGCTGCGC